>CAZQPJ010000012.1:0-20780 GCA_964595105.1 uncultured Bifidobacterium sp. | reverse complement strand
CCCGCACCAACCCCGACGCACCGAAGCACGAGGGCATCTCGTTCTTCCTGCTGCCGATGGACCTGCCCGGTGTGGAGGTGCGGCCCCTGAAGCAGATGACCGGCGAGGCCGAGTTCGACGAGGTCTTCTTCACCGATGTCGAGGTGCCCGCCGACCATCTGCTCGGCCCACTGCACGGGGGCTGGGGTGTGGGCATGGCGGTGCTCACCAGCGAACGCGGCCACATCGGCACCAGCGTCATCGGCCTCGAACGCCGCTTGGAGACGATGTCGAAACTCGCCGAGGGTCGCGACCTCTCCGCCATCGAACGCCAGCGCCTCACCACGCTGCTGTCGAAGGGCACGGCCTACAAGGCGATGGCACAGCGGCAGGGTCCCATCGCCTCCACCGCCGCGAGCCTGATGAAGCTCGGCATCACCGAGATGATGTTCGACACGGCGATGTTGCGGGCCGACCTGTCGGGCGCCGAGGCAATGCTCGACGGCCCCGAAGCATTCGGCATGCTGGCCGCGCCCGGCGGCCGCATCGCCGGAGGAACCAGCCAGGTGCAGCGGAATATCATCGGCGAACGACTGCTCGGCCTGCCGAGGGAACCGAAGGGATGACGCACCATGAGCCTGCAGCATGAACCGCCCGCTCCCGAGGAGCGGAGCGCCGCGGCGAAGAACCCGGCCAAGAGCGGCCTCAGCGGCCCAAGCCTCGGCTGGATCCTCACGGCGCTCGTCAGCGTCGTGATCGTGCTGTTCGTGCTCGGGAACGGCCACGAGGCCGAGATCAACTTCCTGCTCTTCCAGTGGACGACCACGGTTCGCTTCGCCATTCTCGTGGCGCTACTGCTGGGCGTGGTGCTCGACCGCCTCGTCGACTACGGCATGAAGCGGCGCAAGAAGCGCAAGCTCAAGGAGAAGCTGAAGGACATCGACTGATCGTGCCGGTCGTCCATGATCTCGGCGGGTCGGGCCCGCCACTGCTCATCTCGCACGCCACCGGATTCCACGGGCGCTGCTATCTCCCACTCGCCCACGAACTGGCCGGCAAGGTCCACTCGATCGCGTTCGACTATCGCGGGCACGGCGACACACCGCAGCCCGACGTGCCGGTCGACTGGGAGCGCTACGCCGACGACGCCCGGGAGGTCGCAACGGGTCTGGTGGAGCGCCACGGAGCGCCCATCGATGCCTTCGGCCACTCGATGGGCGGAGCCTGTCTGCTCATGGTGGCACTGCGCGAGCCGATGCTGTTCCGACGCCTCGTGGTGTTCGAGCCGATCGTGTTCCCCCCTGGAGGGTTGCGCCCAGCCGAACAGGGCGGCGACGACCCCGACTCGAGCCCGATGGTGCAGGCGGCCCGCCGACGTCGTTCGGTGTTCCCGTCGTTCCAGGCGGCCGTCGACAACTTCTCCGCCAAGCCACCGCTCAACGGGTTCACCGACGAGGCGATGCGCGCGTACGTCGAACACGGCTTCCGCCAGGAAGCCGACGGTGTGCACCTGAAGTGCACCCCGGAGGTGGAAGCCGCCACGTTCGCCACCGGGAGCCAGCACCGAACCTGGGAGTCACTGCACCTCATCTCCACTCCCACGCTGGTGGTGGCCGGGAAGGTGCAGCCCTTCCAGCCGTCGACCTTCGCAGCCCCGATCGCCGAACTACTGCCCCACGGCGCCTACCTGCAGGCTGACGACCTCGATCATTTCGGGCCGATGACCCACCCGTCACGGGTGGCGAGCATCATCATCGACGCACTGTCGCACACCCCTTCTCTAGAGTGACCTCCATGTACGACGTGCCCCAGTCCCTGTCGCCCAGCAGGGTCGAGGCATTCCTGTCGTGCCCGATGGCATTCCGCTTCTCGAGCATCGAGAAGTTGCCCGAGCCGCCGAGCCCGCACACCACCAAGGGTTCGCTCGTGCACCGCACGCTCGAGATCCTGTTCACGCATCCCAACGCCGAACGAACGGTCGATGCGGCACTCGCCGCACACCATCGTGCCGTCGACGAGTACCGGGTGCATCCCGACTTCACCCTGCTCGGTCTCGACGACGCACAGGCCACTGCGTTCTTCGATGACTGCTGGGTGCTGGTGCAGCGCTACTTCGACATGGAGGATCCCACTGGCATCCGCGACATCGGGCTCGAGCTCCGGCTCGAGGCCAAGGTCGACCAGCTGTCGCTGCGCGGCATCATCGACCGGCTCGAACTCGATGCCGACGGTCGTCTCGTGGTCACCGATTACAAGACCGGTCGCTCTCCTGGCCCGCAGCACGAGCAGAGCCGCCTCGCCGGTGTCCACTTCTACTCGTTCCTGTGCTCCGAGGTGCTCGGGCAGCGACCCGCCGCCGTGAGGTTGATGTACCTGCGCTCCGGCGATGTCATCACGGCCACGCCGACCGAACAGTCGGTACGGTTCCTCACCACCCGCACGGTGGCGGTCTGGAAGGCCGTCGAGAAGGCCTGCGTCAGCGGTGACTTCCGCCCGAAGCCCGGTCCGCTGTGCGGGTCGTGCTCGTTCAAGCCGTGGTGCCCGTCGTTCGGCGGCGACCCTGCTCTCGCTGCCGCCGAGGCGCCCGTGCGCTACGGCGGCGCACCGGCGGCATGAAACTGCTCGAGCACCACACGGTCGAGCGCTTCGATTCGTGGGCCGATGCCCGGCTCGAACGTGTGCGGGGCCACGCTTCCGTCGACCGACTGGTCGTGGCCGCCAGCGAACTCGGCGACTTCAGCCTCATCTGGCACATCGTGGGCGCGCTGCGCGGTCTCACCAGCGAGGCCCATGCAGGGCAGGCATTCCTCTTCTCTGCGCTCATCGGCGCCGAGAGCCTCATCGTGAACCAGGGCATCAAGCGACTGTTCCGCCGGGCACGGCCCACTTCCGCCGGCGACCCGCGCCTGCAGGTGAGGGCACCGTCCACCTCGAGCTTCCCCAGCGGCCATGCGTCGGCAGCGTTCTTCGCTGCCAGCATCCTCACTGCGTGGAACAGTCTCTGGCTCGTGCCGCTGTGGTTCGCGCTGGCGGCCCTCGTCGCCATCAGCCGTGCCTATGTGCGCATCCACCACGCCTCCGACGTGGTCGCGGGCGCTGTCGTCGGCCTCGCCCTGGGCCAGGTCGCGCTGGCGCTGCTGCCGACATGAGCCACTAGCCTCGGCGCATGGCCGATCTGCCGCATTTCGATCACCGCATGAGCGATGCCGAAGGACTGATGTGGCGGCTCGAGAAGGACCCGCACCTCAGTTCGACGTTCGCCAACGTGACGGTGCTCGACCGGGCGCCGGACTTCGAGCGGTTGATGCGTCGGATGGAACGCGCTGTCTACGCCGTCCCTCGGCTCCACCAGCGGGTGCAGTCGGCGCCCGCGAACCTGGCGCCGCCCACCTGGGTCGACGACTCGAACTTCGATCTCCGCTACCACGTGCGCCACATCGCCCTGCCGAAGCCGGGTTCGATGCGGCAGCTCCTCGACCTCGCCAGCCTCGTCACCGCCGACGCCTTCGACCGCACCCGGCCACTGTGGCAGTTCGTGGTGGTCGATGGTCTCCGCGGCGGCAAGAGCGCACTCATCGAGAAACTGCATCACACCATCGTCGATGGCGAGGGTGGCGTGCAGCTGAGCCTCCAGTTCCTCGATTTCGAACGCGACGCCCCGGAACCTCCGCCGCTCGACCCCGAACTCATCGAGGCGGCGCGCACTGCGGCGGCCAACGAACCCGCCCCCACCGACCTGTGGCGCGACCTGGTGGGCGGCAGCATGCGCCTACCGCTGTCGTTGCTGCGGCAGGTGAAGGACTTCATCGCCGACCCTGCCGGTATTCCCGAGGCCGGCTCCAACGCCGCCGACACCGTCCGCGGCCTGTTCCAACAGTTGGGCGACGTCGAGGCGGCGAAGTCCCCGCTCTGGACGGCCCGCTCGCTCCAGCGCCGCATCGAAGTGCTCCGTGCCCCGTTCGGACCCACACGGGAGGCAGCCAAGCGGCTCGGGGGCACGCTCAACACCGCCTTCCTCACTGCGGCCGCGGAGGCCGCCGGGCGCTACCACCGCGAGATGGGCTCGCCGGTGGAGCACCTGCGCTCGAGCATGGCCATCAGCACGCGCACCGAGACCTCCGGGGCGAATGCCTTCTCGCTCGTCCGACTGCTGGTGCCCACTGCCGACATGCCGATCGGCGACCGCTTCAGGGCCATCCAGGCGGCAACGCACGAAGCTCGCGACTCGTCGTCGGCGGCGTCGCTCGATGCGCTGGCCGCCCTCGCCGGCACGCTGCCCACCAGCATCATCACCCGCATCGCCCGACAGCAGTCGCAGACGGTCGACTTCGCCACCAGCAACGTGCGTGGCGCACCGATGCCCCTCTATCTCGCAGGCTCACAGATCCTGCAGAACTATCCCGTGGGCCCGCTCGGTGGCGTGGCCTACAACCTCACCCTGCTGAGTTACAACCACAGCCTCGACATGGGCGTCAACATCGACACCGCCGCGGTCGGCAACCCCGACCTGCTGCAGCGCTGCCTCGAGCGCGCCTTCACCGAACTGCTCGCAGCCTGACGGCTGCAGAGTTCGCAGCCCGACGGCTGCGGTGCCTCAGCGGGCGTCGGCAGTGACGGGCGTTGCCGCCGGCATGGTGAGCAACGCGCGAACGTCGAGCAACACGTCGGTGATCTCGCCCGACGACACCAACTCGCGGCGCATCATCTGCGACAGCGCCTTGTCGATGACAGTCAGCGCCTCGTTGATGACAGCGTCGTGGGTCTCGGTCATCTGGGTCTCCTCCCAAGGTTGAACCTGTGGCGAACCGTATCGCTCGCGACCCGGCCCGTGCGTGCATGGTACCGGCGGGGTGCGCGTCCACACCCGGGATGTGCCCGACGACCTACGATCGCCCGATGGAACTGAACGGAAAGCACGTTGTCGTCACCGGGGCCGCCGGCGGAATCGGGGCGGCGCTGGCCACGAAGTTCCACGCCGAGGGAGCGTCGGTGGTGCTGAGCGACCTCCCCTCCTCCGGAGTGCGCGACGTCGCAGCGACACTCGACGCAGTCCGGCCGGGCAGCGCTCTCGCCATCACCGCCGACATCGGCACCGAGGACGGCAACCGCCTCCTGGTGACCGGCGCCGAGGAGGCCTTCGGGCCAATCGATCTCTTCTTCGCCAATGCTGGTGTGGGCGTGGGCCGCGACCCGATGAGCCCCGAGGCCGAGTGGGACCTCGCGTTCGACGTGAACATCCATGCCCACCGCTGGGCTGCCCGATATCTGCTGCCGGGCTGGCTGGCTCGCGGCGAGGGCTACTTCTGCTCCACGGCGTCGGCCGCCGGACTGCTCAGCCAGATCGGCTCTGCGCCGTACAGCCTCACCAAGCACGCGGCTGTGGCGTTCGCCGAGTGGATGAGCATCACCTACGGCGACGCCGGCGTGCGGGTCAGCTGCCTGTGCCCTCAGGGCGTGAACACCAACATGTTGCGCGCCGGCGACGACCCCGCCGCCGGCCCCGGCACCGCTGTCGTTCGCTCCGCCGGCCGAGTGCTCGAACCCCACGAGGTCGCCGAGGTGGCCACCGAGGTGATCCGCGCCGAGACCTTTCTCATCCTCCCCCATCCGGAGGTGCTCACCTACCTGCAGCGCAAGACCGGCGACTACGACCGCTGGCTGGCAGGCATGCGCAAGTTGCAGGCGCGCATCACAGGACTGGCGTGATCGACGCGGCACTGCTGGCGTCATTGGGTCTGAGGGCCGGCGAACCGGTGCGGTTCCGCAAGGCGGAGGGCGGCCGATGGTTCACCGGCAAGATGTCGGGCGTCGCCAGCGACGGCAGCATCACCGTGTTCGATGCCAACGGCAACGCACGCAGCCTCCGACCCGACCGGGTGGAGGTGCGGCGGCCAGGGGGCCGGGGCCGACTGACGTGGCAGTCGGTGCAGGACGTCGCCATCACCTGGGAGCAACTCCAACTCTGGTGAGCGACGCGTTCATGGGTACGGTTCCCGCCATGGGAGTCCGCCTCGAACCGTCCGACGAGTACATGCACGAACTGGGTCCCGAGCCCAACTTCAACGAGAGCATGTACATCAACTGCTTCGACCCCGCCCAGCAGGTGGGCGGGTGGTTTCGGATGGGGAACCGCGCCAACGAGGGCTACGCCGAGATGACGGTGTGCCTGTACCTGCCCCCGGCCGACGGCGCCAGCGGTCGCACCGTGGGCTTCATGTACAAGCGCCCCTCGATCAGCAACAACGACGAGTTCAATGCCGGCGGCCTGAAGTGGACCATCGTGACACCCTTCGAGGAACTGCGCATCGACTACACCGGCAAGGTGGTGCTGCTCGACGAACCGGAACAGATGGCCAACCCGAAGGACGCCTTCACGAACAACCCCTATGCCGAGTGCGAGGCACACATCACCTTCACCGGACAGGGTCGGCCGAGCATGTTCGGCGGCGAGCCCGACACACCGCACGAGGCACCCGGCGAGGAGTTCGCGAAGGGGCACTACGAACAACTCGTGCAGGCGCACGGCACGATCCGCGTGGGTGACCGCGAATGGGAGATCAACGGTCACGGCCTGCGCGACCACTCGTGGGGTCCGCGCTACTGGCAGGCGCCGTGGTACTACCGATGGCTCACCGCCAACGTCGACGAGAACTTCGGCTTCATGGCCAGCCGTGTCGCCAAGAAGGACGGCCCGGGCACCCGCGGTGGGTTCGTGTGGGAGGACGGCCGCATGCACTACTGCGATGACGTCAGCATCAGCACCGTCACCCGTGGCGACGACCAGTACCACCAGAGCATCGAGGGTGTGCTGCGCTCCAGCCGCAGCGAGCGCGAGTGGAAGTTCAGCGGCGAGGTGATCGACCTCATCCCGCTGCGCAACCGCCGACAGGACCCCGATGGCAACTGGCTGATGACGCGCATCAGCGAGGGCATGACCAAGTGGACCGTCGAGTCGGGCACCTACGAGGGTCGGGTCGGCTACGGCCTCAGCGAATACCTCGACCAGATCATCGACGGCTCACCTGTCGGCAAGGCCGAGTAGACCGGACCCTCCGACCCGGCGTCAGTCGAGGCTCGAGGCGGCCACGAAGCGGGCGGCCACCTCGGCGTCACCCACCACATCGCAGTTCGTGAGCGGCGCTCGCCGCCACAACGCGAGCAGGATGTCGCTGGCGGCCCCGCGAATGGCACAGTCGCCCTTCGCGTGTTCACGAGTGACGACGAAACCACCCTCCCCCTCACGAATGGTCCACTCGCCGGCCACGTCGGTGCAATGGATGTGCACCGAACCGTTCACGGCGCCATGCCGGGTGTTGAGGAAGAACTCCAGGAACTCGTCGATGCCATCACTGGCCAGCGTCGGGTCGATGGGTGATGTGTTCCCGGCCGCCTGCTGCGCGTCGACGCGGTGCACCGCCGCCTCCTGCGCCATGCGACGGATGAGCCACGCGAAATCCTGCTGACCGGTCCAGGTCCAGATGGACGTGTCGGAGGGGAAGGACGCCAGCATTGCGGTGTAACCGGCGTGCTCGCCGCGGAGCAGCGCTGCCAGGTGCTCGTCGGCCGGACGCGCTGGCCAGTTGAGCCCCTCGAATCCCGACCGACGCTCCGTGGTCACCCGGTTCCAGCCGTACTGCACTTCGTACATGTGGTACTGCAGGTCGGCCACGGTCCAGCCAGGACAGCCGGGCACGGGTGCCTGCGGGCCGGCAGTGGCGCACGCAGCGAGGAACGCCTCGTGCTCGGTGTGGAAATGAGCGAGGTGCTCCGTCGGCGTCATGCACCGCAGGCTATAAGGCGCACTGCCGATCGGTGTCGGGGCCACGACGTCACGCGACAAGGGCGAACGCGCGTTGACATGAGAGGAGGTTGGAATGGGCCAGGTCGTGAGTCCGAGATGTTTGCAGTGCCAGCACGTCTGGACCGATGAACTCATCGGCCCGCTGTTCACTGCGCACGTGTACCGGTGCGAAGCCTGCGGGGCGTCGAAGGTGGTCTCCATCGACGAGATCCCGGAGGGGAAACGGCGCACATGGTCGTTCTGGGAACTGACGCGCCGACAGTTGCGCTCCATTCTCGGCTTGTGCGCGTGCGGAGGCGCCTTCGGCCCGTCAGCACCCGTACGGTGCCCCATCTGCCGCAGCGCCGACGTCGATCCATACGGGAACCCCGACGGCCCAATGATGGAGGTCGACTGACATGGCCGCACTCACCTGCCGGTCCTGGAAACTCGCTCACCAGACCCGGGAGCGACCGAATTCCGACGAGTTCGTTGGCGAACGCTCCTAGAGCGACGCGGCAACACCAGCCAGTTCGCGCCATTCCGTCATCGGCAGGCCCGACGGGTCGGCGGGCAGCACCTGCACGCTCACGTGGTCGGCACCAGCATCGAGATGGGCCTTCACCCGCGCCGCGATGCGGTCGAGGTCGCCCCACGCCACGATCGCATCCACCAGGGCGTCCGAGCCGCCGGCGGTGATGTCGCCATCGCTCCAGCCGAGTCGCTTGAGGTTGTTCGTGTAGTTGGGCAGGTTGAGATAGGTCCCCATGTGTCGCCGAGCGATCTCACGCGCCACCGTGGGATCGGTCTCGAACACCACCGCCTGTTCGGGCGCCAGCAACGCACCTGCGCCCAGCGCCTCACGCGCCACCGCAGTGTGCTCCACCGGCACGAAGTAGGGGTGGGCACCGAGGCCGCGCTCGGCCGAGAGGCGCAGCATCTTCGGGCCCAGCGCTGCCAGCACCCGCTGCGGCGGTTCCGTGGGGCCGGTGGCGAAGAACATGCCACGGTCCATGGCATCGAGGTAGTTCACCATGGTGCTGTAGGGCTTGTCGTAGGAATGGCCGTGCACACCCTCCACCATCGGCTGATGGCTCACACCGAGCCCCAGCAGGAACCGTCCCGGGTACGCCTCACTGACGGTCTTCCAGCCGGCCTGCATGGTCATGGCGGTGCGGGCGTGGATGCTGGCGATGCCCGTCGCCACGGCGATGCGCTGGCCGCCCGCCAGGAGCAGCGAGGCATTGGCGAAGGGCTCGCGCCCCACGGCCTCGGGCACCCAGATGCAGCCGAAACCGAGCTCGTCGAGTTCTGCCACCGCCTCCTGTGCCCGCCGCATGGGCTGCAGGTCGAGCTGGAAGGTCCACAGTCCTACACGTCCGATGTTCATGGCTCCGAAGTTATGCCGGTCGTGAGCGGCTACCTTCATCGGTCATGCCCGAATCTTCCGTCGCCATCGCCGAACGCATCATCGCCAACCTCGTTCAGGCGTCGTCGGTGGCCCTCTCGCCCGACGGCGGCACAGTGGCATTCGTGGTGAGCCGCGTCGACCTCGCTGCCAACCTCTACCGCTCGCAGGTGTGGCTGGCTGCCACCGATGGCAGCACGGCGCCGAGGCCCGTCACCGCCGGCGACAACGACGGCAACCCCGCCTGGAGTCCTGACGGACAACACCTCGCCTTCACGTCACGCCGGAGCGCGAAGAAGGGACACACCACCCTGCACGTGATGCCGGTACTGAGCCCGGGTGAGACCCGAACCGTGGCCACCATGCCCGACGGCATCTCCGACGTGTCGTTCAGCCCCGATGGCAGGCACCTCGCGTTCCTCAGCCGCACCCAGGACGCCCGGTACACCGTGGAGGGCGCGGCCGACGGCGACACCAGCTGGCAGGCACCACGGAAGATCGAACGCTTCTTCACGCAGTTGAACGGCGAGGGCTGGGTGTTCGACCGCCCCAGCCACCTGCACGTGGTGGCCGCCGATGGAACCGTCATGCCGCGCAACCTCACGCCCGGCGAGTTCCAGCACGCCGACCCCAGTTGGCTGCCCGATTCGTCGGGGCTGGTGGTGAGCGCTGCACGTCACCACACCTGGGACCTCGACCTCGCCAACGACCTCTACAGGGTGGGCCTCGATGGCACCATCACCGCGCTCACCGAGCAGACCGGCAACTATCACCATCCCTCGGTGTCGCCGGATGGCGCATGGGTGGCGTTCATCGGAAACGACGATGCCACCACCTATCCGCAGAACTGCCGCGTCGGCGTGGTGCCGAGCGGCGGTGGGGCGCATCGGTGGATCACCGAACTGCTCGATCGCTCGTTCGACACCACATCAGGAACCGTCACACCGCACTGGGTCGATGCCAGCACTCTGCTGGCCTCGGCCGAGGATGCCGGCGAGACCCACGCCATCAGGGTGAGAACCGACGGCACCAGCCCGCAGTGGATCACCCGCGGCGCCATCACCGTGAAGGCCCTCGACGCCTCCAACGGTGTCGTGGTGTTCGTCGCATCGTCGGTTGACGAGGTGGCCGACGTGTTCGTCGTCCGCGACGGTGAACCGCATCGACTCACCGATTTCGCAGCGCGTTATCGCGCCGTCACGCCCGTGCTCGGCTGGGAGCGCTTCAGTGCTCCGTGCACCGACGGAACCGACCACATCGACGCGTGGATCATGCGCCCGGCCGACTTCGACCCGACGAAGCGCTACCCCGTCCTGCTGAACGTGCATGGTGGGCCGCACACCCAGTACAGCGAGACCTTCTTCGACGAGGCACAGATGCAGGCGGCCGCCGGCTTCGTGGTGGTGATGAGCAACCCTCGCGGCAGTTCCGGTCGGGCCGAGGCGTGGGGGCAGGCCATCCTCGGCACACACCATCACGTGCACCCCGGATCCGGCTGGGGCGGACTCGACGTCGACGACGTGATGGCCGTGCTCGACACGGCGCTCGAGCGCTACACGTTCTGCGATGCGTCCCGCGTGGGCATGCTCGGAGGCAGTTACGGCGGCTACATCGCCACCGAGTTGGCCGGACGGTTCAGCGACCGTTTCGGTGCCATCTGCAGCGAGCGGTCGGTGAACAACCTCTACACCGAGGAGTACACGAGCGACATCGGTACCAGTTTCCGCACGGAGTACGGCCCGACGCACATCGATGATCCCGATGTGTACGTGTCGACATCTCCGATCCGCCACGTGCGCAACATCAACTGTCCGATGCTCATCATCCACAGCGAACTCGACTTGCGCTGCCCCATCAGCCAAGCTGAGGAACTGTTCGTGGCCATGCGGCTGCTCGGCAAGGACGTCACGTTCTACCGATTCCCGGGCGAGGACCACGACCTGTCACGCACCGGGTCACCGGTCCACCGCGTGCAGCGGGCCGAGATCATCCTCGACTTCTTCAGCCACCACCTCGGCGCAGCGCGGGTCACCACCTGACGCCGCCCGGGCTCACGGCCCGGTGAACACCCGGCCCTTGGCCACGTGGTCGGTGGCGGTGCCGGAGGCACGGTCGGCCTCGCGGTTCTTCACCTCGGCGCGGGCCACCACGGTGTGGTGCACCTCGTCGGGGCCATCGGCCAACCGCAAAGTGCGCTGCGAGTGGTACATGTCGGCCAGCGGGAACCACTGCGAGATACCGGCGGCGCCGTGCATCTGGATGCACTCGTCGATGATGTCGCAGCACTTCTCGGGCACCATCGCCTTCACGGCGCTCACCCACACACGGGCCTCGGCGTTCCCGAGCGTGTCCATGGCCTTCGCGGCACGGAGCACCATGAGGCGCATGGCCTCCACCTCGATGCGGGCGCGCGACAGCACCTCCATGTTCTTGCCGAGGTTGATGAGCTTCTTGCCGAAACCCTCACGGCTCATGCCGCGGTCGACCATCATCTCGATGGCCTTCTCGGCCACGCCCACCGAACGCATGCAGTGGTGGATGCGGCCGGGCCCGAGGCGCAACTGCGAGATCTCGAAGCCCTTGCCGGGCCCCCACAGCACGTTGCTGGCGGGCACGCGCACGTCGTTGAAGCGAATGTGCATGTGACCATGCGGCGCGTCGTCGGCGCCGAACACCTGCATCCCCTCCACGATCTCCACACCGGGCGTGTCCTTCGGCACCAGGATCTGCGAGTGCTGCTTGTAGGTGTCGGCCTCGGGATTGGTGCGCACCATCACGATGAAGATCTTGCAGCGCGGGTCGCCAGCGCCCGAGGCGTAGAACTTCGAACCGTTGATCACCCACTCGTCGCCGTCGAGCACACCCGAGGTCTCGAGCTGCTTGGCGTCCGACGACATCACGAACGGTTCGGTCATCACGTAGGCCGAGCGGATCTCGCCGTTCAGCAGCGGCTCGAGCCACTGCGCCTTCTGCTCGGGGGTTCCCACGCGCTCGAGCACCTCCATGTTGCCGGTGTCGGGCGCCGAACAGTTGAGGCACTCGGAGGCCAAACGGTTCTTGCCGAGTTCTGCGGCGATGTAGGCGTAGTCGAGGTTCGACAGGCCTTCACCCGTCTCGGCGTTGGGCAGGAAGAAGTTCCACAGGCCCTGCGCCTTCGCCTTCGCCTTCACGCCGTCGAGCAGCTCCAGCTGACCAGGCGCCCACGACCACCGGTCGGCGCGGCCCGCACCCAAACGGTGGAACTCCTCCGTGATGGGGTCGACCTCGTCACGGATGAATGCCTTCACCGCTTCGTAGAGCGGCCGCACCGCATCCGACATCCGCAGGTCGAAGTCGTCCATCGACGCGCTCTTCAATGCTCCACCGGCCACGCTGGTTCTCCTCGTTCTCGTTGCTGCTGCGAACGTAGTCGTTCCGGCGTCACCCGCAAGAGGCGGGTCAGAGGTGGTACGTCTCGGTGTTGCCGTCGACGCCGATGGCCTGACCGCTCACCATGCGCGCCGCAGGCGAGGCGAGGAACAGACACATGTCGGCAATCTCCTGCGCCTGCACGAACCGCTTGATCGACTGGCCGCTCAGGTACTCGGTCTCCACCTGCTGGCGCGGCACGCCTCGGTGAGCGGCCTCGGCATCGATGACCGAATCCATGCGGTCACCTGCCACCGAGCCCGGACAGATGGCATTGCAGCGGACGTCGTACGAACCGAGTTCGATGGCGAGCGACTTGGTGAGCCCGATCACGGCCCACTTGGCGGCGGCGTACGGGGTGCGCATGCCGTAGCCGTACACCCCGGCCATCGACGACATGTTGATGATGCTGCCGCTGCGCTGCGCCTTCATCACCGGCGCCACCCGCCGCGCGCAGAGGTACTGGGTGTCGAGGCCCACCGCGAGGCATGCCCGCCACTCATCGGGCGTGACGTCCTCGACGTACGCGGTGGGGCCCTTGGTGCCGGCGTTGTTGATGAGCACGTCGACCCCACCGAGATCGGCGATGGCGGCCACCAACCAGGAGTCGAGCGCCTCCACCTCCGCCAGGCCGACCGTCCTGGCGGTGACGAGCGGCGATGACGCCGCCACCTCGGCGAGCGCCGACTCGTTCACATCGCACAGGTGCACGCGGGCGCCCTGCGCCACGAACGCATCCACCACCACACGACCGATGCCCGCAGCGGCGGCCGTGATGAGCACGCGTTGGCTCACTCCGAGACCACCACGTGCTCCGTGACGAAGAGTCGCGTGCGGCTGCGCACGTGGGCGATGGAGTCGGCTGCCACCTGCTTGCCGAGCTCGGTGGCGTAGGCATCGACGAATGCCTGCTCGCTGTCGAACCACAGTTCCGACACACCGTCGACGTCGTCATTGTCGGCGGCTGCGTTGAACACGATGCGCCGAACACCCGGCAACTGCGCGGCCAACGGAGCATGCTCGTGCAGCCACCACTGCCGGAACTCCTCCGGTGTCATGTCGTCGCGGCGACGCAGCAGGATGACGGCCTTGAACGCGCTCATGCCGGCTTCCCGATGCGGGCCAACGGTCGGCCGCCAACGGCGAGGCCGAGCACGGCCAGGATCTCGTCGGGCCGCGGCGAGTCGTCGACGCTGATGGAGATGGCATCCATGTCGTCGAACACCCAGATGTCGCTGCAGTTCGTGAGCGGCACCGTGATCCGCGTGCCGGGACCACCGAGCAGCTTGGTGGAGGGGATGATGGCTGGACCCTTGCCGAGCGCCGCCCGTACGGGCGCGCCGAACTTCGGGTGGATGAGCGCCGCCGCATGTTCGATCTCGCCGTTGGTGCCCACCACCGCGGCCTTGCCGTAGGCGCTCACGTGCTCCACCGAGGCACCCAGTGCGGCCAGTGCCTCCTCCACGAGGATGCTGCCGAGTTGGGCGCCGGCAAGTTCCATCTCGCCGAGGTCGGCGACATGACGGCCCGCGTACGGGTTCGCGAACACCACCGCCGTGGCCACCTTGCGGTGCAGACCGTTCACCGGCTGCCCCTGTTCTTTCCGAACCGTCTCGATGACCGAGACCACCTTGCGCACGTCGAGATCCATGCACCCGACGGTAGCCGTTCGCCGCTAACCCACCAGCAGCTTCACGAGCGCCGACAGGCCGACCACCACGATCACGGCGCGGAGCAGACGCGGGTTCAGTTTCCGGCCCACCGTCGCCCCCAGTTGGCCACCGATGGTGGAGCCGACCGCAATGGTGCCCACCACCTTCCAGTCGACGTGGGTGGTGGCGATGAACACCACCGAGGCCACGGCGTTCACCGTCATGGCAAGCACGTTCTTCGTGGCATTCAGGCGCTGCAGCGAATCAGCGAGGAAGATGCCCAGCATCGAGATGAGGATGATGCCCTGCGCCGCCCCGAAGTAGCCGCCGTACACGCCAGCGGCGCACACCACGGCCATCAGCGGCGGCGTCACGTCGGCGCTGCCCAGCCCACCGGCCTCGCGTCGCGCCGCGAGACGGCGCTGCACCGACGGCCCCACCACCACCAGCACCAAGGCGGCAGCCACCAGCACCACCACGACTCGCTTGAACACCCCCGGGGGCAGCACCAGCAGCAAGGTGGAGCCCGCAAGTCCTCCGAGGAACGATGCGGGCACCAGCCGCACCAGTCGGTCGCGTTGACCCACCAGTTCGCGGCGATAGCCGTACGCACCCGACAGCGACCCGGGAACGAGCCCGATGTTGTTCGACACGTTCGAGACGAGGGGCGGATAGCCCAGCGCCAACAGCGTGGGGAACGTGATGAGCGACCCCGAGCCGACCACCGTGTTGACGGTGCCCGCCGCAGTGCCGGCGAGGAGGATGGCCACGAAGTGGAGGAACGACATGCGGCTCCATCGTGGCACCTCGTGCGAGGCGAAACGGAGATCGACCGGGCCAACTGGCAGAATGCGCCCATGGCTTCACGCGGCGCCCACCTCTCGCGCATCGACGGTGGCTCGTTCGACGTGCTCGTGGTGGGTGGCGGCATCAACGGCGCGGTGGCCGCTGCTTCGTTGGCCGGTCGAGGCGCATCGGTGGCGCTCATCGACCGCGGCGACTTCGGCGCCTTCACCAGTCAGGAGTCGTCGAACCTCGTGTGGGGCGGGTTCAAGTACCTCGAGAACTACGAACTCCCGCTGGTGTTCAAGCTGTGTCGGTCGCGCAACCGGCTGATGAAGGCCTACCCCGACAACATCAAGGAGATCGGGTTCCTCGCCAGCCTCGACCACGGTTCGCCCTACGCGCCTTGGTTCGCGGGCATCGGCGCCTACGCCTACTGGGCCATCGGCCAGTTCGGCACTCGTCGGCCGAGGGTGCTCACGCGAGAGGCCATCGAGACCGAGGAACCGGTCATCAACACCGAGAAGGTGCGTGGCGGCATCGAGTACCGCGATGCCTACCTCATCGACAACGACGCCCGCTTCGTGTTCTCGTTCGTCCGCTCGGCCATCGAGGCCGGTGCCTCGGCGGCGAACTACGTGGAACTGGTGAGCGCCCACCGCGAGGGCGACCGGTGGAAGGCCCAACTCCGCGACACCGACAGCGGTGCCACCTACACCACCACCGCACGGGTCATCGTGAACGCCACCGGGCCGTTCGTCGATGAACTCAACACGACCTGGGGCACCAGCACCGAGCACCGCATCGTCTACTCGAAGGGCATTCATCTCGTGGTGCCGCGCCTCACCACGGCCAACCATCAGCGGGTGCTGGCGTTCTTCGACGACACGCAGCGCCTCTTCTACGTCATCCCCATGGGTCGTCGCTCGGTGATCGGCACCACCGACACACGCGTCGACCACGCCGAGACGCACGTCACCGACGACGACCGTTCCTTCCTGCTGCAGCAGATCAATGCCCGGCTCGACCTGCCGACGCCGCTCACCGAGGCCGACATCATCGCCGAACGGTGCGGCGTGCGACCGTTGGTGGTGAAGCGAAACCGCGGCAACACCGACAAGGTCGACTGGACCTCATTGAGCCGCAAGCACGCCATCGAGTGCGACCGGCGGCGACGCGTGGTCACGGTGTTCGGCGGCAAGCTGACCGATTGCCTCAACGTGGGCGAAGAGGTGGCCGCCGTGGTGGAGCAACTCGGCGTGCGGCTGGAGAAGGACCAGCACAACTGGTACGGCGAGCCGGCGAAGGACACTCGCAACGAGTTCTACCGACAGGCCCGACTGATGAAGCTCGATGCACTGAGGTCGAAGCCCGACACCGAGCCGCTCACCGACCGCCTGTGGCGACGCTACGGCCGGCGGGCGTTCTCGATGCTGGAGGCCATCCGCGACGACCCGCGCATGGGCGACGACGTCATGGACAGCGCCGACTACCTACGGGTGGAACTGCACTTCCAGGCTCGCACCGAGATGATCACCACCCTCGACGACTTCATGCGGCGGCGGTCGAAGATCGACCTCGTGGTGAACCGGGCCGACATCATCAACTCGCCCGGTCTGCGCGAGGTGGCCGAGATCCTCTTCGGCGACGAGGCCGAACGTCGCCTCGCCGACTACTTCGCGCACCACGCCTGACTCGCCCGACCCTCCTACCCCTCCTGACCTGCGGTTTCGAGGCTCGGAAATTTTCTCGGGAAATTGCTCAAGGTTGGATCGGACGGTGCCGATAACCCCGTGCCGGCGCCCTGCCCGGCACGCACTCCGCCGGAGGACCCGATGTTCCGCAGCCGCATTCGCCGCCTCTCACTGCTGGCAGCAGCCACAGGAGCGTTGGTGCTCAGTTCGTGCACGGGAGTCCTCATTCCCTCGATCATCCCGGCGCCGGCGCCGGCGGTGCCCAACTGCCCCACCGGCGACTGGACGGTCACCTCGGTCACCCTGAGCGCACCGGCATCCACATTCGCCGGTGACCTCACCGTGAAGTTCGAAGGCGCCGGACTCAGCGCCAGCATCAACGACGACGGCACCTGGAACCTCTCTGCCGACCAGAACGTGACGCTCACCGGCAGCACGGTGTTCGGCGCCGTGAACGCAACCGGTCACGTCGTTGGTAGTTCGTCGGGCACCTGGACCCGTTCTGGCCGCGGCGCCACGTTCTCGGTCAGCTCGCTCACCGGCACGGTCACCTACAACGCCACGGTCGGCACACGCACGCTGGCCGGCACGCTCGACCTCAACACCGCCGGCCTGTCGACGTACTACGGCCTCAGCGGCGCGGCCACGTACACCTGCGGCACCGCTGGCACGCTGACCCTCAGGCTCGGCAAGCAGACGCTGAAGTTCCAGCAATAACCCGCGCCACACGCCACTTCGGGCGAACTGACGGGAACTCGCCGCAACGCGGACGAGGCGCCCGGCTCACCGCCGGACGCCTCGTACTTCGCTCACACCCATTGGAGGCGACGATGGGAATCGAACCCATGTGGAAGGATTTGCAGTCCTTTGCCTCAGCCACTCGGCCACGTCGCCAAGGGCAGCACGATAGCGGCACTTGTGGCGAACCCGCCCGGTCATGCACCGGAGTCGACCCCATGGGACAATCCGGTCATGGCTCGTGCCCGCTTCCCCCACTTCCTCACCGCTTCGCTCGCTGCCGCCTCGTTGCTGTTCGCCGCCTGCTCCAGCGACTCGTCGTCGGTCTCGCCGTCCACCACGGCGGCCACCACCGCAGCCCCCACCACGGTTGCGCCCACCACCGAGGCACCCACCACCACCATCAGCGTCGCCGAACTGGCCAACGCCTACGCCGAGCCCGGGCAGTTCCCCGTGGGCGTCACCACACTGCAACTGGCCAAGGGCCCGATGGTGGAGGTGTGGTATCCGGCGGTGGCCGGCAGCACCGGCACCGACACCTACGACGTCCGCACCTTCGTGCCCGACTTCATCAAGGCCTTGCTCACCGGCGATGCGCCGGCCACCTACACCTACCCGGGCACGCGCGACGCCGCCGTGGCCGACGGCACCTTCCCGGTGGTGCTCTTCAGTCATGGCTTCACCGGCATCCGGGTGCAGAGCAGCTTCCTCACCTCACACTTGGCGAGTCACGGCATGATCGTGGTGTCGCCCGAGCATCCGTCGCGCGACCTGTTCAACGTGCTCGGCGGCACCGCCAGCGGTGATCGAGCCGACTCGGTCGACGACCTCCTGCAGAGCCTCGACCTCATCACCACGGCAGGCAGCGACGCCACTAGCCGCTTCAACGGTCACGTCGACGCCGAGCGGGTGGCCGCCGTGGGGCACAGTGCCGGTGGCGGCACCGTGCTCGGGGCTGCCGCCGATGCCCGGGTCGACGGTTACGTGTCGATGGCCTCGGGCGTGCTGCTCGGCGGGCAGAACACCACCACAACCGCCCCGGTGGCACTGCCCGACAAGCCGTCGTTCTTCCTCGGCGGCACCGTCGACAACGTGGTGCCGCTCGCCACCGTCACCCGGCCCGCCTTCGAGGCCGTCCCTGCTCCGAGCCTCCTGTGGGCCATCGACGGCGTCGGCCACAACGGTTTCGACGACTTCTGCACCTTCGGCAACGGCCAGGGCATCATCGGTGTGGCAGAGGCATCGGGTCTGGGGCCGCTGCTCGATGCACAGCCGCAGTTGAAGACCCTCGGCCAGGACGGTTGTATCGCTCCGGCCGTGGCGGTCGACACCACCTTCCCGATCATCCGTCACGCCGTCACCGCCTGGCTGTTGAACCTGTTCGGTGTCGACAGCGCCCCGGTTGGGCTCGGGCCCGAGGTGGCCGACCAGTACGCCCAGAAGGTCACCATCGAGTCGAAATGAGTTGCGGCTAGCGTCGGGCCGATGGAGTGGTCCGACCTCGTTCAGCATCTCGGTGGGCTCGCCCACCTCGCCACCGCCAGCGCCGACGGCGACCCGCACGTGTCCGTCGTGGCGCCCTATCTCGAGGGAAGCACCATCTGGGTGTTCACACGGTCGGGTTCGGGCAAGGCTCGTCGTGTCGCCGAGAACGGCCGCGTGGCACTGATGTGGCGGCCGGGGCCCGAGGCCTACCTGTGGGGCACCGCCGAGGTGGTCGACTCGGTCGACGAGCGCGCACGGCTGTGGGCGAGGACCGACCTTCCGTTCGACCCGGCCGCCTTCTTCGGCCGCCACGACCACCCCGAGCACGTGCTGCTGCGCATCACGCCCACCCACGCCAGCGTGATGGTGGACGGCGACGGCGGTATTCGCCGCCTCACGTGGCGGGGTTGAACGCCTTTCGCCCGAACACCTCACGCACCATCGGCTCGAAGTACTCGAGCGGCTTGGTGGGGTAATCGGGGTCGAAGGCCGTCTGGTCCCACCGCTCGCAGAACCGCTCGCACGCGTCGAACCACTGGTGACCGCGGTACAGCTCTCGCGCATCGGGGTCGAGGCCGAGGTGGTGGCCGTAATAGTGCTGTTGGAACAGGCCGTGGTGCTGGACCACCCAGGTGACTTCCTCGCGCACGTAGGGCCTCAGCATCGCTGCGGCGAACTGCGAGTGGTTCTCCGGCGCCAGTGCATCGCCGATGTCGTGCACCAGCGCAGCGACGATCCACTCCACATCGGCACCGTCGGCCTCTGCACGCGTGGCCGACTGCAGCGAGTGCTCGAGCCGGGTGACCTTGTACCCGCCCATACCACTGTCGAGTTCCTTCAGTGCGGTGATGATGCGACCCGGAAGGCCGTCGATGTACTCGCGCTCGTAGGCATGCACGATCTGGTAGTCGTCGTACGTGCCGTCGCGCATCTGGGTGAAGGAGACCTGTTGCATCGGCGGCAATCGTACGCCTCCGCCGGTCTACCCTCGCGCCCATGAGCACCGACGACGACCTCGCGTTGATCCGCCAGCACGTGTCGGCCATCTGCGACGCGTTCGACGACGACTATTGGGCGGCGTGCGATCGCGAGCACCGGTTCCCGTGGGACTTCTACTCGGCGATGGCCGCCGCCGGCTGGGTGGGCATCGCCATTCCCGAGCGATTCGGTGGCGGGGGTCGCGGCATCCTCGAGGCCGCCACGGTGCTGCAGACGGTGGCCGCATCGGGCGCGGCGATGAACGGTGCCTCCGCACTCCACCTCAGCATCTTCGGCATGCAACCGGTGGTGCGCCACGCCGACGAGGCCATGTGCGCCCGCTACCTCCCCTCGGTTGCCGATGGCTCGCTGCACGTGGCGTTCGGTGTCACCGAACCCGATGCCGGCACCGACACGAGCCGCATCACCACCCGCGCCGTGCGACAGGGCGACCACTACGTGGTGAACGGCCGCAAGGTGTGGACCACGAAGGCATTGGAGGCCGACCGAATCCTGCTGCTGACGCGCACCACACCCCTCGCCGAATGTCGACGACCCACCGACGGGATGACGCTCTTCCTCGTCGACAAGCACGCACCGGGGGTCGGGGTGCGGCCGATTGCCAAGATGGGTCGCAACGCGGTGGCGAGTTGCGAGACCACCTACGACGACGTGGTGGTGCCGGTGGCCGACCGTGTCGGCGAGGAGGGTCAGGGGTTCCGCTACCTGCTCGACGGCCTCAACGCCGAGCGGGTGCTCATCGCCGCCGAGGCGATCGGCATCGGCCAGGCGGCGCTGCGGAGCGCCGTGGCCGACGGCAAGCACGGCGCGGCGTTCGCCCGCCCCATCGGACAGAACCAGGGCATCGCCTTCCC
>CAZQPJ010000011.1:0-21025 GCA_964595105.1 uncultured Bifidobacterium sp. | reverse complement strand
TCGTGGAGGCCCTCGCCGCCATCGACGCTCGGGCGGTCATCGACGCCGGCACCGGCCTGCCACCGGGCGAGCTCCTCGGGCCGGGCATCACGTCGATCCTCGTCACCCGCTCGTGTTATCTCGGCCTGCGACGCGCCGTCACCGCCGACGTGAAGCCGTCGGCCGTGGTCCTCGTGCTCGAACCGGGCCGAGCACTCACCGCCGGCGACATCGAACGAGCCGTCGGCGCGCCCGTCGTCGCCGAAATCCCGTTCGACCCCGCCATCGCCCGGGCGGTCGACGCCGGCATGTTGGTGTCGCGTCTGCCCCGGGCGCTCTCGCTGCGTCTCAAGGACATCGCATGATCGACGTGGTGGCCGAACAGACACCGCTCGGCGGGCTCGAACGCTGGTTGGACGACCCCGAGGTCAGCGAGGTGATGGTGAACGCCGGCAGCGGTGTCTGGGTGGAGCGCCACGGTCGGCTGGAGCCCGTCGGCACCATGCGCACGGCCACGGTGATGTCGGCCATCGAGCACATGCTCATTCCCGTCGGCCGCCGCCTCGATCGCAGCCATCCCACGGTCGACGCCCGACTGCCCGACGGTTCGCGGCTGTGCGCCTGCATTCCTCCCGTGGCGGTCGACGGCCCGTGCCTCAGCATCCGCAGGTTCGCCGCCACCCCACTCCCGCTCGCCGCGTTCGGGGGAGCGGAGGTGGCGGCACTGCTCGCCGATGTGGTGCGGCAACGGTCCAACGTGGTGGTCAGCGGCGCCACGTCGTCGGGCAAGACCACCCTGCTGAACGCACTGACGCAGTTGGTGGAGCCGAACGAACGCATCATCACGCTGGAGGACGTGGCCGAACTCCGGCTCCAGCACACCCATGTCGTGAGGTTCGAGACCCGCGAGGCGACCCCCGACGGGGTCGGCGAGGTGACGCTCGCCCACCTGCTGCGCACCGCCCTGCGAATGCGACCCGACCGGCTGGTGGTGGGCGAGGTGCGCGGGAACGAAGCCGTGCACCTTCTGCAAGCTCTCAACACCGGCCACGACGGATCCCTCTGCACGGTGCACGCCAACAGCGGTCTCGATGCCCTCACCCGTCTCGGCACACTCGTGCTCCACGAGGTGTCGGGGTGGCCGGTCGCCGCGGTGGTGCACCACGTGGCCCGAGCGGTCGATGTGGTCGTGCATCTCGCCAGGGGTGCCGACGGCGCGCGACGCATCGACGAAGTGGTGGAGGTCGTCGAACCGGGCCGGGTCGATCCGACGTCGTTCACGGTACGGCGACTGTTCGATGGACACGGCGTGGTGGCCGAACCCACCCGGGCACGCTCATGACCACACTCGTCACGCTCATCGCGGCGGTGCAACTGTGGGTGTCGGTGTGGTCGGTGCTGCGCGGGCACCGGCACGCTCGGCCCCACCTGGTGCACGCCCGACTGCTCCCCACTCCGGCCACGGTCCGCGCTGCCCCACCCAACGGCGACGACTGGGCTGAATGGCTCCACCACGCGGCAGGTTCCGTCCGCTCCGGGCACAGCCTCGCTACCGCCGTGCAGCAGGCAACTTCCCACACCGGCATCTCGCCCACCGGCGAGCACCACCACGAGGGTGCCGACCGAGCCGTGGTGGTCACCGCCCTGCAGATGGCCACCGTGATGGGCGGTCCCGTGGCGGCCACGCTGCAGCAGGCCGCGTCGGTGCTGCGCGAGCGATCAGCCCTTCGCGCCGAGGCCGCGGTGCACGCCGCGCAGAGCCGCCTCAGCGCACGAGTGCTCACCGTGCTCCCTGTTGGGGTGGCCGGTCTCGGCACCTCCTCCAGTGCATCGTTCCGAGCAGCGCTCGCCTCACCGGCCGGGGTGGCCTGTGCATGCGCCGGTGGCGTCCTGAACCTCATCGGCTGGCGCTGGATGCGACGCGAGATCAACCGGGTGTGCGAGTGAGTGCCGCAGCCATCACCGCCGGCGCCGTGTTCGTCGGCACTGTCGCCGTGGCCCACCGCACTCTGCCGACGCCCACGCGACCAACGCGCGGTTCACCACCGGCGCGACGACGCCTGTCGCTCGACATGGCGTACCTCGACGCCCTCGACCTCCTCGTGCTCTCCATCAGGGCCGGCCTCCTTCCCATCGAGGGGCTGCGCACCGTGCTGCCCCAGCTCCACGGCGAGGTTCACGTCGCTTTCCGCACGGTGGTCGAACAGGTCGACGCAGGTGCCCGCGTGGCCGATGCTCTCAGCCTGCTGCCCGCACTGCTCGGCCCTCGTGCACTGTTGCTGGCCGACGCGCTCGCCGCCGCCGACCGCGACGGCCTCCCCCTCGCACCGGTCCTCGAGCGTCTCGCCGCCGACGCTCGGGCACAGCGTCGCCGACACGCCGATGCGCTCGCTCGTCAACTCCCTGTGCGAATGGCCTTTCCACTCGTGCTCTGCGTGCTCCCCTCCTTCGTGCTGCTGGCAGTCGCACCGATGCTCATCGCCGCATTGTCGGCCCTCATTCGCTGACCACCGGAAAGGACCCCCATGACCTCCACCCTGCTCCGCATCGCTGCACACGTGCACCGCCGATGGTTGTGGCATCAGGCCCGCCTCGTCGACGACCTCGGGCAGGCCACCACCGAGTATGCGCTGGTGCTGCTCGGCGCTGCGCTGGTGGCGCTCATGCTCGTCGCTTGGGCCACCAGCGGTGGTGGCGGGAAGATCGGCCAACTGTTCGACCGCGTGCTCGATGCCGTCCTCCAGAAGCTCTGACCGCACCTCCGATCGCGGGCAGGCCACGGTCGAACTCGCACTGTGCCTCCCCGTGGTCTGCTGGTTCCTCCTCGCGCTGGTGCAGGTGGGTGTGGTCGTGCGCAACCGACTGGCGGTGGAGTACGCAGCCCGGGTCGGTGCGCGCGCCGCGGCAGCCTCCACTGCGCCCGACGCTGCACGCCGCGCCGCCGCTGCGGCGGTGAGCCTGCACCCGCTCGAGGTCAGCGCCGACGAACTCGCGGGCGCGGTGACGGTGGAGGTCACCTACGTCGATCACACCGACGTGCCGATCGTCGGTGCGCTGCTGCCCGACCTCTCCCTCGTCGGAACCGCCACCATGCCCGTCGAGCCACCGGGCGCCGGCCAGTAGCCTGCGCACGCCATGGATCTCATCTGCCGTCACGCACAGGTGGCCCACCGTGCTGTGCTCCACGTGAGCGGCGAGATCGACCTCGCCTCGCTGCCGGTGTTCCGCGACCACCTCACCCGGCTCGTCGATGAGCATGCCGGCCGCACCGTGGTGGTCGACCTCGACGGCGTCACCGTGCTCGACGACACGGGGCTCGGCATGCTGCTCGGCGCCGCCGGGAGGGCGAGACGGCACAAGGGTGACCTCGTCGTGGTGTGCAGCACCGCGTCGCTGCTCGAACGGTTCTCGTTGACCGGGCTCGATCGGGCGGTCAGCATCGAACCCGGCACCTGACCCAGCCGGGCGATCCGCTCCCGGTGGTCAGCCCTTCGGGCGGGGCTTGCGCACCCCTCGACGGTCGAGCAACTTCTCCTGCGCACGCTGCTCGTCCTCGAGCGCCGCTTCCTCGGCAACCAGTCGCTTCATGCTCTCGAGTCGCCGCGGGTCGAGCACCCCTGCGGCCACGGCATCGCCCACTGCGCAGCCCGGCTCGAGTTCGTGCTTGCAGTTGCGGAACCGGCAATGGTCCATCAACTCGAACACGTCGGCGAATGCTCGCTCGATGCCGTGCCCGCTGCTCCAGAGGCTCACGGCGCGCACACCGGGCGTGTCGATCAGCCAGCCGTCGCCGGGCAGCCGAACGAGTTCCGATGCCGTGGTGGTGTGTCGACCGCGCTGGTCGCCTTCGCGAACGTCACCGGTGGCCTGCCGACTCTGGCCCACCAACGCGTTCACGAGCGTGCTCTTGCCCACGCCGCTGGCACCCAGCAGGGCGATGGTGCCATTGCCCGCAGCGTGATGCCGCAGCGCCTCCACGCCCTCGCCCGTGATGCCACTCGCCACCAATACGTCCACGTCGGGCGCCACCGCCTGCAGTGCCTCCACCGACGCTGCCGGATCGTCGACGAGGTCGGTCTTCGTCAGCACCACCACGGGCCTCGCACCGCTGTCCCACGCCAGTACCAACTCGCGCTCGAGACGTCGTTGATTGGGCAGCGACGTCAGCCCGTGCACCAGCATCACCACGTCGATGTTCGCCGCAATGGTGTGGGCCTCGGCGCGCCGACCCTCGAACGACGCCCGACGCACGAAAGCGCTGTGCCGCGGCAGCACCTCCAGCACGCGCTCGCCATCGTCGCTCACCACCACGAAATCGCCCACGGCCACGTCGGCGCCGATGTTGCGCATCCGCAGCGGCGCCTCGTCGAGGCCCACCAGCACGGTGCTCCAGCCGCGGTCGAGTCGGCTCACACGGCCGGCCACCACGTCTCCCAGGTCGCGCAGCCGTTCGACTGCGTCGCCGGTCCAGCCGAGTCGGGCATCACGTGGTTCGCCGATGCCGCTCACGGTAGCGGCACGGTGCGGTGCCCTCCGCGTGACAGAACGCCCGCCGTTGTGCGCGACACTGTGGCGACGGGTCCCGGAGTGTGGGGAAGACAGACGAATGAAGACACAGTTGAGCGTGGTGCGCCGCGGCTACAACCCTGCCGAGGTGCAGGAGCTGGTGGGCCAACTCGCAGGTGAACTGAAGGTGGCCGCCGACGAGAACGATGCGTTGCGCGCCCGCGTCACCGAACTCGAGCACGAGAGCCAGCGCACGGTGCCCCCGCCGCCGCCGGTCACCACCGAGGCACCGCCCCCCGACAACGACGTGTTCGCACACTGGACCCGGGAGACCACGGCCCTGCTCGACGCGGCGCGCGCCGGTGTGGAGGCCGTGAAGGTGCAGGCCGCTGCCGACGCGGAGGCCATCCGGGCGAGCGCGCAGGCCGAGGCCGACCAGATCCTCGCCGAGGCCCGCCACAAGGCCGACGAGATGATCGCCGCCGCCCAGTTGCACAGCCGCAACACGATGGCGGATGCCGACTCACTGCGCGCCACCATCGAGGCCGACATCCGCGCCGAGTTCGCCGAGTCGCTCGCACAGGCCGAGAAGGCTCGGGCCGAGGTGACATCGCTCGCCGATCAGCGTGCGGCGCTGGGCCGGCAACTGGGCACCGCCCGGGCACAACTCACCGAACTCCTCGCGCTCATCGAGCCCCAGGCCGATGGTGACGCCTGACCGGCGCCAGCAACGCCGTCGAGACCTGATCGCCCTCGCCGAACAGGTCGCCCAGGCACCGTTGCCCACCGCTGGTCCGCCGATGCCACTCATCGCCGGATTGGTCATCGTCGGCACGGTGTCGATCGGCGCGGGCGTCACGATGGTCTCGAGCGACTCAGGGTCGTCGAGCGGTTCGGCGACCACCACCACCCTGTTCACCGCACCGAGCGCCACGGCACCCGGCACCACGGCGCCAGCGGTGATGGCCCTGCCCCCGACGCCCACCAGCATTCCTCCCGGCACCCGCATTCCCGTGCCCGGTGAGCCGGTGCGGTGGGTGGTGTTCGCCGAGGGGCGGTTCCACCTGCGTGGCACGGTCCCCGACCTCGCCTCCGGGCAGGCGATCGCCGCACAGGTGGGAGGGTTGCTGGGCGACGGTCGTGTGGTGGTGGAGTACGTGGTCGACCCCACCGGTCCGGTCGCTGTCGACAATCCGGTGTACGTGCCCGACGCCGCCGTCTTCGCGGCCGGTTCGGCCGGACTCGATGCCGCAGCACAGTCGGAGTTGCGGCTCGTGTGGGGTCTTCTCGGCTCGTCGGCCGATGCAACCGTCGAGATCCATTCGAACCCGACGAGCCCCGATCTGATGGTCGACGCAGCGCGGGTCGACTCCGTCCGCCGCTGGTTCGTCGACTCGGGCGTCGACGCTTCGAGGATCACCGTCACCGACCTGCCGCTGTACGGACCAGCACTCGTCGCCGACACCACGAACGCTGTCGGCATCAGCGTGCACGGGGTGTTCGGCTGACCCGTCGAACACGGTGTGCCTTGACAACACGGGGTCGCATCACCTAGCGATACGCCCGATGTCACGTCCGCTCGTCATCGTCGAGTCGCCCGCGAAGGCGAAGACCATCGCCAAGTTCCTCGGCAACGCCTTCGATGTCCGCGCCTCGGTGGGCCATGTCGCCGACCTGCCCAGCAAGGGCCTGCAGATCGACGTCGACAACGGTTTCAAGCCCACGTACGAACTCACCATTCGCGGCAAGGATGTGGTGAAAGACCTGCGTGCGGCCATGAAGGATGCGTCCGAGCTGTACCTCGCCACCGACGAGGACCGCGAGGGTGAGGCCATCAGCTGGCACCTCCTCGAGTACCTCAAGCCGCGCATCCCCGTGAAGCGGATGGTGTTCCACGAGATCACCAAGGCTGCCATCGACCATGCCGTGGCCAACCCGCGCGGCATCGACTACGGCCTCGTCGACGCGGCCGAAACCCGCCGTCTGCTCGACCGTCTCTACGGGTACGAGGTGTCGCCGGTGCTGTGGAGGCGCGTGAACCGCGGCCTCAGCGCCGGGCGAGTGCAGAGCCCCTCGGTGCGGCTCATCGTGGAACGAGAGCGAGAGCGCATCGCCTTCGTCTCCGCCCCGTACTGGGACATCGAACTCGTCACGGGTACCTCTCCTTCGTTCACCGCCACGTTGGTGGCGCTCGACGGCACCAAGGTGGCCACGGGCAAGGACTTCGGTGCCGACGGCCAGCCGAAGAAGAACGTCGTCGTGGTCGGTGAGGCTCGGGCGCACGCGCTGGCTGCTGCCCTCGCCGATGCGCCGTTCTCCGTGCGCTCGGTGGAGGAGAAGCCCTACCGCAGCAGCGCCAAGGCACCGTTCATGACCAGCACCCTTCAGCAGGAGGGTGGACGCAAGCTGCGCCTCGGTGCTGCGCAGGTGATGCGGCTTGCGCAGGGTCTCTACGAGCGTGGCTACATCACCTACATGCGTACCGACAACGTGGTGCTCAGCGACGAGGCCCTGGCCGCAGTGCGCGCCGAGGTGCAGCGCAGCTACGGCGCCAACTTCCTGTCGCCGGCGCCGCGTCAGTTCAGCACCAAGGTGAAGAACGCCCAGGAAGCCCACGAGGCCATCCGCCCCACCACCCCGCTGCGCAGCCCCGACTCGCTGTCGGCCGAACTCAACGGGCAGGAGTTGTCGCTCTATCGGCTCATCTGGCAGCGCACGCTCGCATCGCAGATGGCCGATGCCGTGGGCACCACCGTCAGCGTGCGCCTCGCCGCCTCGGCCCCCGAGAACGCCGGCACCACCGACTGCGAGGTCGCTGCCAGCGGCACCACCATCACCTTTCCCGGCTATCGCCAGGTGTACGTCGAGTCCACCGACGACGCCGACGCCGATGCCGACGAGCGCGAGGCACTGCTCCCGCCGCTCACCGTGGGTCAGGGTGTGAAGGTCGACTCGCTCACGCCCAACGGCCACACCACGTCGCCGCCAGCCCGCTACACCGAGGCCTCGCTGGTGAAGAAGCTGGAGGAACTAGGCATCGGCCGGCCCAGCACGTGGGCGTCCATCATCCAGACCGTGCAAGACCGCGGTTACGTGTGGAAGAAGGGGCAGGCCCTGGTGCCCACCTGGACCGCCTTCGCGGTCATCGGTCTCATGGAGAAGCACTTCGACGAGCTCGTCGACTACGCCTTCACGGCGCGCATCGAGGAAGACCTCGACTCCATCGCTCGCAACGAGCGCCAGAAGCAGGACTGGCTGCAGCACTTCTACTTCGGCAGCGACGAGGAAGAGCTGCCCGGCCTGAAGCGCCTCGTGGAGGAGAACCTCGACAGCATCGATGCCGCCGAGGTGAACACCTTCCCCATCGGTCGTGACCCCGAGGGCAACGAGGTGGTGGTGAAGCCGGGCAAGTTCGGCCCCTACGTGAAGCGCGGCGACGACACGGCCAGCGTGCCCGACGACCTCACGCCCGACGAACTCACGCTCGAGGTTGCCCTGAAGTTGCTGGCTGCCCCGAAGAGCGATGAGCCGATCGGCGAGATCGACGGCTACCCGGTGTTCGCCAAGAACGGTCGCTACGGCCCGTACGTGCAGTGGGGTTCCCCCGACAACCTGCCGCCCGGGCTCGACAAGCCGAAGATGGCGAGCCTGTTCAAGACCATGGTGTTCGAACGCATCACGCTGGGCGAGGCCCGCGAGCTGCTCACCCTGCCGCGGACGCTTGGCACAGACCCCTCCGACGGTCAGCCGATCCTCGCCAACAACGGTCGCTACGGCCCGTACGTGCAGAAGGGCAAGGACTTCCGCAACATCGCCAGCGAGGAGCAACTGCTCACGATCACGCTCGACGAGGCCGTGGCCATCTTCAGCCAGCCGAAGGTGTTCCGTCGCGGCGGCGGCGCCAACCTCGCTGCGAAGGGCCCGCTGAAGGAGTTCGGCAACGACCCGGTCAGCGGCAAGCCGGTGGTGGCCAAGGACGGCAAGTTCGGTGTCTACGTCACCGACGGAGAGACCAACGCCTCGCTGTCGAAGGGTGACCGCCTCGAGGCCATGCTGCCCGAGCGGGCGTTCGAACTGCTGGCCATCCGCCGCGAGGCCATCATCGAGAAGGGCGGAGCGCCCGCAAAGAAGGCCGCTGCCACCAAGCGTGCCGCTGCGAAGAAGGCGCCCGCCAAGAAGGCACCGGCGAAGAAGGCCGCACCCCGCAAGAAGGCATGACCCTTCGATAGGGTTCGCTGCGTCATGGCGCGGGGTCGGTACATCGCATTCGAGGGGTCGGAGGGCTGCGGCAAGAGCACGCATGCGGCCACGTTGGCCGACGCACTCGATGCCGTGCTGACCCGCGAGACCGGTGGCACCGCCATCGGTCGCCGCATCCGCGAAATCCTCCACGACACAGCGGTCACCGACCTCTCGCCACGATCGGAAGCGTTGCTCACCGCTGCCGACCGCGCTCAACACATCGCCCAACTCGTGGAACCAGCGTTGTCGAGTGGCCGCCACGTGGTCAGCGATCGCACCGTCTACAGCACGCTCGCCTACCAGGGCTACGGGCGAGGCCTGCCGCTCGACGACATCCGAGCCATCAACGACTGGGCAGTCCAGGGCGTATGGCCGGAACTGGTGCTGTTGCTCGAGGTGCCGGTCGAGGTGGTGGAGCGACGTCTGCAGAAGCGGCAGCTCGACCGGTTCGAACAGGAGGACCGCGAGTTCCATCAGCGAGTTCGCGACGGCTTCCGGGCCATGGCCGAGGCCGATCCCGAGCACTGGGTGCTCATCGACGCCACGCTCGACAAGGTCGACGTCGCCGCCGCCATTCGCAACGCGGTTCGAGATCGGCTCGGCATCTGATGTTCGCCGAGTACACCGCCTCGGTGTGGGCCGGCGTGGTGGGCCAGCGGGCTGCCGTCGAACAACTCAATCGGTCGGCCGAGAACCCCGTCCACGCCTATCTGTTCGTCGGGCCCGCCGGCTGCACGAAGGAGGCCGCTGCGCGTGCCTTCGCCGCGCTGCTGTTGACAGGTGTCGACGACGCCCACTCGCGTGATGCCCGCCTCGCGCTGGCGGGCGAGCACCCCGATGTGCGCGAGATCGAGCGCGAGGGTGCCCGCATCAGCGAGAAGCAGGTCAGCGAGATCATCAGGGTGGCCTCGCTGGCACCCGTGGAGGCATCGCAGAAGGTGATGGTCCTGCACGAGTTCCACCTGCTCGACGCGAAGGAGGCGGCCCGACTGTTGAAGACCCTCGAGGAGCCACCGCCTCGCACCGTGTTCATCGTGCTCGCCGATCAGGTGCCACCCGAACTGGTCACCATCGCGTCGCGCTGCGTGCGCATCGAGTTCGCCACGCTCTCCGACGACATGGTTCGCGAGGCCCTCGAGGCCGACGGCGTCGGTGCCGCCACTGCGGCCATGGCAGCGGCTGCAGCACACGGCGACCTCACCCGGGCACGACTGCTGGCCACCGACCCCGGCCTCATGCAGCGACGATCCGCGTTCGCCGACGTACCCGCCCGGCTCGACGGCACCGGCAACACGGCCATGCGGGTCAGTGCCGAACTGATGGGCCTCATCGAGGCTGCCGCCGAGCCCCTCTCGGTGCGGCAGGCCGCAGAGGTGACCGAGCTCGAGGCCCGGGTGGCCGCGATGGGCGAGCGCGGCAGCGGCCGAAAGCAACTCGAGGAGCGCCACAAGCGAGAGCTGCGGCGGCACCGCACCGACGAACTGCGCAGCGGCATGGCGGTCGTCGCCGGTAGCTATCGCGATGCGCTGGTGCAGGGGCATCTCGCGCGGCCCGACTCGGTGGTCACAGCGGTGCAGCGCATCCATCGGGCCATCGAGGCGCTCGACCGCAACCCGAACGAGAACCTGCTGCTGCAGGCGCTGCTGCTCGAGTTGCCGTCGCTGCCCCGTTGACACGATGGCAGGTGGTCGGTCCTGCCTCGACCGCTAGCATGCTGCCCGCGCCCAGGTAGCTCAGTCGGCAGAGCAACGCACTCGTAATGCGTAGGTCGCGGGTTCGATTCCCGCCTTGGGCTCCAGGTGGTGTTGGCGAGACCACACCCAACAGTGAGCGAAAGCGATGTCGGTCGACCGGGCAGGTGAGAGCCACGAATTCGGTCGCTTCACCTGCTCAGTCCGACATCGAATCCATCGGTGCTCACCCTGCCGCAGCGCCCTCCAGCAGTTCCGCTCGCAGTGCCACCAGCTTCGGTGACGGCGATGCCGGCGACCACGAGTCGGCGGCGAGCGCCCGGACATGGCAGTCCCATTCGGCTCGCACACCGGCCAGGTCGCCGCGCCGAGCATGGGCACGCATCCGCAATGCGATGAGTTCCTCGTGGCCGCTCAGTACGGCAAGCCCGCGACCCGTCGCCCAGAACACGCCGTCCACATCGCCGAGCGACAGGTGGAGCGCTGCCAGATCGGCAGCCGCGCCGGTGGCCAGCAGCACGAGCCACGACGTGATGCCCTCGGCATCGGGCCACAGGTAGCCCGTACCGGCAAAGGGCATGCCCTCGATCAACTCCACGGCGGGCCGCAGCACGGCAACCGCATCCCTTGGTGGCAGCGAGCGGGCAGCTTCCACCGCAGCCAACAGCACCTCGGCGTCGCTCACCACGGCATCGTTCAGCGGCATCAGATCGGCCGTGATCTTGCCGAGCCAATGGCCTCCAGCAGCCGGCGGCACCGCGCGATCGAGCGCTCGCCGCGCCGCGCTCACGACGTTCGCGAACGTCGCATCGCTCACGTTCGTGTCCCACAGCGCTGCCCTCGCGGCCGACCGCGCCGGCCGGTTCCGATGGTGCACCTGCCACACCAGGAGCTCCAGCGACTTTGCCCGTTCGAAGCGCACCTCATCGCCCACAGCCGTGGTCACCGCCACACGGCCCAGCACCCGCACCATGAACGACCAGTCGGGTGGGGTCGCCGATGCTGCCGCGACGCTGCGCGTGATCGGCACCACCGTGCCGATCGCCTCCGGCGGGGCTCCGGCAGCCTCCACCAGCGCCGCCAACTCACGGCGCTGGTCAGCCGACATCGCCACCGGGGTCAGCGCCACGCCGACGGGTTCGAGCACATGCCCGTCGTCGGTGGCCCGAAGGGTGGCGGCGGAGCCGGGCACGTCACCGGCAACGACGGCACCCACTCCCGCGCCCGACCCCACCACCGATGCCAGCCACGGTCGCATCGGGTCGTCCGCCTCGACACGCCCCGCCACCACTGCGGTGGACGCCTCAGCACAGTTCCTTGCGGCCGCCTCGATGGCGTCCACGAGCGACTGGCACTGCACCACCGGGGCGGCACCGAGGTGATCGACGTGAACACCGGCCGACACCATCGTGTGACCGCGGAACTGCTGACTCGTCAGCACCGAGGCAGCCACCGTCGCCACCACGTCGTCGGCCACCGGCGACACCACCGACAGCACACCCACTGCCTCGAGATCGACGAACACCTGCTGGCCGTCGGCCGTCGATCCCACATGGGCCATCACCGCTCGCGTTGCGTCGCCCGGCACCGCCGCGAGGGTGGTGGCAACACCCTTGGGCGACACCGTCACCACGCTGGGCCTCGTGCCGACCGTCGCCGCCTCCGCCACCGCGTCGACAACTCCCTCGTCGAGCCGGGCGAGCTGTCGCACATCCGCGAGGGCCCGCAGCTGCATCTCGAGCCGAACCTGTTCGATGCTCATCGGTGCAGGACGTGCACCGTTCGGGGTGACCCGCAATTGTTGTCGGCGGCGGCGGTCGATGGCCGCCACGGCACCGGCCACCAACACCACCGCAGAGCCGGCGCCCGCTGCAGCGAGCCCCACCGGCAGTGCCTCGGACGCACTCGGAGACGAACCCGGCAACGCCGCAGCCACCACCGGGGCGTCAGCACCGACTCCCAAGGTGGCCCGTAGCCGCTCCTCTCCTCGGCTCAGCCGCACATCGTCGTGCGCGTGTGCCGCTGCCTGTCGCATCGAGCCGCTCGGCCACGGTGCCGCCGCGGTGCCCACCACGATCGAGCCGACGGCGATGAACCTCACCAGAGCTCGCACCGCCGACGTCGGCGACTGGGTGGGGTGCGCCGGCGCCAACGGCGTGCTGCACCGGCGCGCCCGCACCACCTGCACGACCTCGGCCAGGGCGGTCACGGCGAACCATGCCCACAGCACCGCGAACAGCACTGCACCGACCTGCACCACCGCGTCGGTGCCCAGTCGACCCGTCGACCACACCGAGCGCCATCGCGCCGACATCGGTCCGGGCAACCCCACGGTGGTCAACACCGCGAAGGGCACCCCCACGAGGAATGCCAACAACATCAGCAGCGCCGCACCGCGCTGCAACCACCGCCGGGTTCGCATCGTCCGCTCCTTCATCCGGAGAACACCACGCGGGCCACACCCGTGGCCCGCACGTCGAGGGTGGACACGCCACCGAGCACCAGGAACACCGACCGCCGATGCTCCCGCACCGTCACCCGAACCGCATCGGGCGTCACCGTCACGTCGACGTCGGCCACAGGAACACCGGCGCGGACTGCGTGATCGAGCGCCGCTCTGCGCGCCTCCACCGGGTCGAATGGTGCCGCTGGGGTGGCGGTCGACACGCCGGCCCTCGCTGCCGCTTCTGCCACGTTCGATGCGTGCCGCCGAGCGCTCATCGCGCGGCCACCGTCCACCACCAGCGCGGCACCGGCGAGCACCACCACGAGCAGCACCATCATCATCACCGAGATCTCGCCTCGGTCGCGGCGCGCCGTCATCGCCGATACCGATCGACCGGTTGGGTGTCGGACGCCACGAGCGTGCGCGAACCACCCGCGAATGCTCCGCCGAGTGACCGGTTCGACACCACGCATCGCACCTCCACCGTCACCGCACCACCCCGCCACGCACCCGCGGCCGATGCCGTCCACGTGAGCCGTGTGGCCGGGCCTCCCGTGCAGCGGCCCGACAGCACCTGTTGCGCGGCGACCGCTGCGGCCTTCTGGGCGGCCACGGGGGTGGCTGCCATCGAGCCTGCCCTGGCAGCCGACTGGGCTGCCGACGTCACTTCCACACCGGCACCGTGCAGAGCACCGAGATAGCCGAGGAACGCCATCGCCATCACGCCGAACAGCAGGAGCACGATCATCTCCACGGGCGTGGCCGTACCAACGTCGCGCTCCGAACCTGCAACCACGTCATGCCTCCTTCGGCACCACATCGCGCACTCGCGCTTGGAAGCCGAGGGCTGCGCCGAGCAGTCCGGGTGTGCGGCCCGCCACCGTGACGGTCACCACGGCTCCCTCGGTGCAGTTCACCACCGCACCGGAACCCCAGGATCCGGCGTGCGTGGTCACCATGGCGGTCGCCGCCTTCACCGCTCCGGCGCAGTCGCCGTTGAATGCAGCACCCACGCGCGCTCCCTCCGCCGCGGCCTCGGCGAAGACGTTGCGCGCGTGCCAGTAGGCGGTGCTCTCGAACACCGCGCCCAGCACCAGCAGCACGCACATCACACCGAACAGCATCTGGATCGACACGTCGATCGAGCCGCTGTCGGCGAAGTCCGAATCGCCCGCAACACAGCGGAGGGAGTCACGCGAGGTGTGCATCACGGCACCAGCGGGTCGGGCACGCGGGTCTTGGCCTGGTTGAACTTCGTGGTGAAGAAGGCCGTCGCGGCGAGCGCTACCACGATGCCGGCCGCGAGCCAGATCATCTTGGTCACCGCCTCGTCGATGCCGGTCTCGTCGGCACGGTCGGCCCAGGCCCGTTCGGCACGCTGGCGCACCTCACTCGCCGACACCTGCACCCGCACCGCCAGGGGAAGCAGCAGTTCGTTCATCTCATTGTCTCCTTGTCTCCCGGTGCCTCCGCACCGTTCTCTGCACCTCGTCGGGGGTGCCCCGTCTCGCTACCCACCGAACGCCTCGCTGATGCGTTGCGCGAGCGGGTAGGCCAAGAACACGACGGTCGCCACCACGAATCCCACGGTGGGGCCGGAGAGGTTGGCGTTCGCGCGGTCGGCCTCGCGTTCGAGTTCGTCGAGTGCAGCGGCGCGCATCGAGGCCGACATCGCGGCCACCGATTCGCCGATCGACACCCCCTGCACGCCCTGGCGTTCCACGGCGTTGGCGAACTCCACGAGTTCACGGACACCGTTCACACGACCGAACTCCTCGATCGCCTCCCACACCGCCACGCCGCGCTGTGGTGCCGACATGATCTCCTGTCGCAGCAACCGGAACGCCGGGGTACCGCCGACACGCACCGCGAAGCGGATGGCTTCCTCCACGCTCTGGTCGGTGGTGAGGCCCACGGCCACGAGTTGCACGAAGTCGTTCGCCGCTTGGCGCAACTGTCGGCGCTGGGTGTCGGCCTTCGCCACCACACCGCGCCAGGTGACCCACGCTGCCATCGCTGCTGCCGCAATCGGCAGCACCATCCAGAGCGGAGTGAAGGGCAACAGCCCCATGCCCAGCAGGGCCACGATGCCGCCGAGCACGGTGAAGAACATCACCGCGGCCGCCGCCAGGAGACGGGTCGCGACGGCCGCGGCGGTGGTGTCGGCGAGAGAGAGATGCTCGCCGAGATGATGCGCCACGAAGGGCTCGCCGAATGGTTGCCGTTCGGCCGTCGTGGCGGTGCCGGCCATCGCACGACGGGCCTCGCCGAGCGAACGCGGCGCACGACGCAGCGCACGTGCGCTCGCCCACAGGGCGAGCGCCATCGAACACGACGCAACGCCGGCGATTCGCAGAGCGTCCATCACTGCGCCTCCAGGTGCACTTGCCCGCGTTCTGGGAGGTCGTATCGACACATCGACCGCAGCCACAGCACACAACCCGTCCACATGCCGAGCGGCAGCACCAGCAGCACCTGACCTGTCGGTGTGTCGTACGGCTGGAGGAGGTCGCCGGCGGCGAAGCGCAGGTATGCCACCAGCAGCCCACCGATGATGATGAGGCGCTTCATGCTCGACCGGTAGACGGCCCGCGTGCGGTCGACGCGTTCACGCGCCGCCACCTCGTCGCGCGCAGCCCCGGCCAACGAGTCGACCGTGCGGTACAGCCGGCCCGCTCCGGTCGAACCCGACACCACCAACAGCAGCGCCGCGATGGCAGCATCGGCCGTGGGGTGGGCGAGGTCGTCGGCAAGCATCGTCAGCGCCTCGTCACCGCGAAGGCCCTGGCGCCTGCGCTGCAGGAAAGCGGTCATCGGTTCAGCGATCGCTTCGGGTGGGCGCCGGGCCACGTGCTCCAGGGCGTGCTCCGCCGCCATCGACGACCCGCGCAGCGTGTCGCGAAGTTGTTCGAGCCACATCGCCACCGCTTCCACGCGATGCCGTTCGTCATCGGCCCGCGTGTCGTTCACCAGTCGTCCCCACAGCAGCACCAGAACGGCCGCCACCACCGCCAGCAGCACCCAGCGGAACGACAGCAGCACCACGAATCCGGCCACCACCGCCGCAACCGCGCGTCGACGCCCGAGCCCGGCGAAGATGCCCGGGGTCGACGCGCTGGGGGCGGTGGCCACGCGCTCGGGTGCACTCGAGCGCACCACAGCGGCAACGGCCGCGCCCATGAGGGCTGAGGCAACGACACCCATGGCCGCGGGCGGAACCATCGCCCACATCACGCGGCTCCTACCGTGTGCCACCACGAGGTGGTGAACGTCGGGTCGGCCGCGACGAGTCGTTCGAGCATCGCCCGCTGCGGTTCACCGGCGGGGCGCGGCGACAGCAGTCGGTGCAGCACGAACCGCTGGCCGTCCTCCTCCACCGAGGGCGCCACCACCTCGGTCACGCGCCGACCCTCGCGGTTGTTACCGGTGACGTGCACCACCAGATCGACACTGCGATACACCTGCCAGCGCGCCATGCGCAGCTCGACGCCCGAGTGGTAGGCGATCAGTTCCGCCAGCCGTTCGATGCCGTCCTTGGCCGACCCACCGTGCACCGTCGCCATGGCGCCCTGCCCGATCGACATCGCCTGCACCAGAGCGCCGCCCTCCGGCCCTCGCACCTCGCCCACCACGATCCAGTCGGCTCGGGTGCGTACGGCCGGCACCATCACGTCGTGGCACGAGATGCCGGCTCCGCCCACCGTGCTCGGTACACGGGCCTGGTAGGCGTGTACGAACGGGTGCAGTCCCATCGAGGCGACGTTCAGTTCGAAGTCGGTCTCGACCGTCACGATGACGTCGTTGGTGGCCACCTCGTGCAGCAGGGCGCGCAACATGGTGGTCTTGCCCGATCCCATGCGACCGCACACGATGACGTTCATGTGCGCCGCCACCGCGGCCCGCAGCAACGCAGCACCCGCGGGGTCGATCACCCCGCGCTGTGCGAGGTCGGTGAGCGACATGCCGAACACCGAGGCGCGGCGGATGGTGATGAGCGGTCGCTGCACCACGTCGAATCCCTCGCCGTGGAACCTCACGCCGGGTTCGAGCTCGAGGTCGACGAACGGACTCTCCCGATTGAACGGTCGGCGCCGCGCCGTGGCGGTGTCGTAGATGATGCGCTCGAGATCGCGGTCGCGACGCACGAGCGGCGCCAACATCTGCTGGGTGCCGTCGCTTCGCTCCACTCGCACCGGGTCGGCCCCGAACACCAACACGTCGGTCACTGCGGGGTCGCGCAGCACGTTCAACAGTCGGGGAAGGCCGAACATCTCCGACACCGCCATGTCGATGATGGCCTGCCGCTCGTCGGCCGTGAACGGGGCCTCCCTCGACGCCATCCGCTGCCGCTCGATCTCGGGCACCACCACGCGGTCGAGCACCTGACGAGTGATCGCCTCGCGGGTGTCGCGCTCTGCTGCGGTCTCATCGGCCTCGGGTGCCGGGAACCGGTCGCCCCACTGCCGACGCAGGTCGGCCACCAGCAGCGCCACATCGTCGTCGCTCAGCACGACACCACCTCCCGGTCGGGCACCGACACCGCAGTGGCGAGGGCGCGCATGAGTGGGCTCCGCCGCAGCCGGCGATCGTCGGGCGCCGCGCCACGGTGCACGAGGTCGACGGTCGGCGGCTCCCACGGCACCCATCCACCCCACTGATCGGCCAACTCGCGCTCGAGGGTCGTACGGGTGAAGCCCACGCCGCCGGGGGCGTCGACCACCATCATCCTCACCTCGGGGCCGGCCACTTCCGTGTCGTCGGCCGACACTCTTCCTGCCGAGGCAAGCCACTCGGCACTTGCCACCACCGCGCTCACCTCGGGCACGGTCACCAACAGGAACCGGTCGGAGCGGCGCACCACAGCCAACGCCGGTGAACCCGCTCGCACTCGACCGATGTCGACCACCACCAATCCGGGCAACTCGTCGAGGAGGTGCACCCACGGCACCCGCGGCAGGTGGCATGCGTGGGCTCGGAACGGGTCGGCGGGTGCCGTCACCACTCGCAGATCGCCGAGTCGCTGGGAGACGGACTCGAACGCGTCGAGCGCCGAGTTGTGCCCGGGCCCGAACGCCACACGCTCGAGACCACCCACTGCCTCGCTGTCGAGCACCATCCGGCCCGCCAGCACTCCGCCCGCCGGGTCGGCCTCGATGAACCACACCGGCCCGTCGGCTGCCGCCGAGACGGCCGCAAGGAGGGCAACCGTGGTGGCCCCCGTGCCCCGCCAGGAACCGACGGTGACGATCATGCGCCACCCACCATCGGTCGGCCCACCAGCACCAACTGGTCGGTGGCAGCGAGTTGTGCCACCGATACCGCAGCCACGGCGGGCACGGCGAGGGTCAGCCGGGTGCGGCCGTCGTCGGTCGTCTCGGTGTCCATCACACGCACCTCCACCGGTGGCACGGTGGGGTCGGTGGCCAGTGGTGAGGCCACGGCCACGTCGCCCTCGGCGAGTTCTGCCGGGAAGCGACCGGCACTCAATACCGCGCCCACGCTCTGTTCACCAACAGCGAGGGTGATGCCGTCGCGCCACATGCCCACCTGCACCAGCGACTCGGCGTGCAGGTCGGAGGCCGCGACCCGACCAACCAGTCGGTCGAGCGACGCGGCAGGCACCAGACCCTTCACCGGGAGGTCGTACGCGACGCCGATCACCCCGAGGTCATCGTTGGTGAGTTCCACACCGGCTGGCACGTCGCGCACCAGACGTACCACCTGCACCCGGTCGGCAGCCCGCTGCAGCCCCCAGGCCACCAGCACACCGGTCAGCACCACTGCTGCGGCGGCCAGCGCCAACCACTGGGTGCGCACCCGCGGCATCACTTTCGGCGCCGTGCTCATTGCCACCACCCCGTCGATCCGAGGGCGATGGCCACCGCCCAGCCGAACCACAGCGACGGCCCGAGCGGCAGCGTGGGGCGGCGCCGGGCCATGCCCCACACGGCTGCGGCGAGTGCGGCAACCGCGACTGCCATGGCCGCGAGTTCGGGAGACAGCACTCCCGTGCCCGCCCCCACCCCTGCCGCCATCTTCACGTCGCCCATGCCCACCCCTCGGGTGAGGTGGACCACCAACATCGCCCCGCCCGCCACCAGCGCGCCGACAAGTGCCCGACCCGCTGCCGAGCCGTCGAGCTCCACCACAGCGCCCACCACCGGCAGGCCGAGCGCGATGGCCGTCAACGTGTTGGGCAGGCGGTGCTCGTGCACGTCCACCAATGCCGCGAGCGCGAGCACCACACCCGCTGCGGCCAGCGATGCGCGCAGCACCGGTGCCAGCGGCGTGGCCGCGCTCAGCAGCAGTGAGGTGAGCGCTGCCGCCACCGCACTGCGACGCATCTCGTCGCTCACCAGATGCCACGCCCGTCGCACTCGTGCTGGGGTGGGCACCGGCATCGTCGTCATCGAGCCGTATCTGCTCATCAGTCCTCCCGAACACCGCGGACGGTACGCACGGGGCCGAGAGTCGTGGAGTGAGGGAAGTCCGTTTTTGCGTGCCATCGACCCCACTGGGCACTGCGGGCCATCCATTTCGGCAAGGCGGTCTGTCCATTTGGCAGTGTGACCTGGCCCGGCGCCGCGCTAGCCTTGCGCCGCCTGGAGAGGTGCCGGAGTCTGGTCGATCGGACCGCACTGCTAATGCGGGGACCACCTTTAAAGTGGTCCGTGGGTTCAAATCCCACCCTCTCCGCGGAAATCGAGGGCCCGGGGGCGACTGCCTCCGGGCCTTCGTCATTTCGGAAACCCCTGCTCAGTCGTCATGAAATCGACACACTGTTGCAATTTGATGACAACGCGAGTAGACACATCGTCATCTTTCGGCCGCCGGACCCCAGGTCCACTGCCAGCGAGGAGGTGACGAGGTGTACGACCAGGATCTCCACGAGGAGCCCGACGAGTACGGGTTCTGGGCGAATGTGCCCGAGCGGCGATTCTCGCTGCCGCGTCGCGCCCGTGCCGCCAGGCCGGTCGAGCCCGCCGAGCGCACCCGTCCGGTGCCTTCGGTACGGCGCTCGCACGGAGGTCGTCCCGTCGACATGACGGCTGGTGCCGCGCCCGGCGAAGCTGCGCGATCGTTCCTCGGGCATGTCGACCCGCTCATTCGACGAAGCGGCACCCTCGCACTGGTGATCACCTTGTTCATTCCGCTCGCCATGGCCCTGCGGTCGGGTGAACGACCGCAGGAAGCTGCGTCGCTCCAACCGGGCGTCGGCGCGGCCGATGGAGGTGCGATCGATGATGCTCAGGGCTCCACCGGTGCCGGCTCCGTCGCCGATGCCACCGGCCCGGCTGCCGGCGTCGGCGAAGCCGACCCATTTGCGGGCATCGACATCGCGGCCCTGCCCGTTGCGGTGCCCGTGAACGGTGATGGCAACGCTGAGGCTTCCGCATCGCAGTCGCCCGCAGCGCCGGTGGCTCAGTCCAGTCCGGCCGAGCTCGGCGCAGCGACACCCACTGCCACCACGCTGCCGGCGGCCACTGCACGAGCCGAGCAGGCACGGGCACATCGCGCCACGTGTTCGAACACCTACACCGTCGCCCGCGGCGATGCGTGGGTGTTGATCGCCAAGAAGGTCGGCACCACCACCAAGGCCCTGTTGGCAGCCAACAATGCGACGCGCCGCACTGCCCTCTACCCGGGCCGCACCGTGTGTCTGCCGAAGGGGGCCGCGGTACCGGCCTCGACACCCGCCCCTACCACCACGGCGAAGCCGCCGAGCACCACTGTGCCGGCCGCCCCGCCCACCACGGTCGCATCCCGGCCCGTCAACAACTACTCGAAGGCTCAGGCCGAGCAGATCATTCGCGAGGTGTGGCCCGACGACCTCGAGGACCATGCGGTGTTCATCGCCAAGCGAGAGAGCCACCTCACGCCGAACGTGAACAACTACTGCTGCTACGGGCTGTTCCAGATCTACTACAGCGTGCACAAGAAGTGGCTGGCGCAGATCGGCGTCACCAGCGCCGCCCAACTGTGGGACCCGCGCATCAACGCCTACGCCGCGCTGGTGCTCTACCAACGTGCGGGCAGTTTCGCTCCCTGGGGAGGCTGATCCGTTCGGCAGTAGCCGAACCCGAGTCGCCCCTCTACACTGGCGAACCGCAAGCGCTCGTAGCTCAATGGATAGAGCATTTGACTACGGATCAAAAGGTTA
>CAZQPJ010000010.1:0-22561 GCA_964595105.1 uncultured Bifidobacterium sp. | reverse complement strand
GGCCGGGATGGCCGGCGTTGTCGGCCAGCACCGCGTCGGTGCCTGCCAGTGCGACAGTCGTGCCTGCCAACGCCAGCACGGGGTCGAGGTTGCCCTGCACCACGAGGTCGTGGCCCATGCGGGCGCGTGCCGTGGAGATGGGGGTGCGCCAGTCGAGCCCCAGCACGGCAGGACCGGCTGCCAGCATGCTCTCGAGGAGGTGGTCGCATCCCACGCCGTAGTGGATGCCGGGTGCGTGGGGGTGGAGGTCGCGCAGTTGGGCGAACACTGCTGTCGAGTGAGGCAGGACGAACCTGTCGTAGTCGACGCGGCTCAGCGTGCCGGCCCAGCTGTCGAAGAGTTGGAAGGCCCGCGCACCGTTCGCGAGTTGGCTGGCCACCGATGCAACCGCGTGCTGCACCAGTCGCTCCATCAGGGCGTGCCACAGCGCCGGGTCGGTGTGCATCAGCCGCTTCGTGTGCTCGTAGGTGCGGCTCGGCCGACCCTCGATGAGATAACTCGCAACGGTGAACGGCGCCCCCGCGAAACCGAGCAGGGGCACGGTGGAGGGCAGGGCAGTGGCGAGTCCGCGCACCGTGTCGAGCACATAGGGGGTGTCGGCCTCGGGTTCGAACGGCCGCAGGCGCTCGAGGTCGGCCGCCGACCGGAACGGCTGCGCGCACACCGGGCCGGTGCCGGGTGCCACGTCGATGCCGAACCCGATGGCGTGTGCGGGCACGACGATGTCGCTGTAGAGCACCGCCGCATCGACGCCGTAGCGACGAACAGGTTGGAGGGTGAGTTCCACCGACAGGTCGACCTGCTTGATGGCATCGAGGATGCTGCCCTCGCCGCGCAACGCCCGGTACTCGGGCAGGCTGCGACCGGCTTGGCGCATGAACCACACGGGCGTGTGCGCGGCCGGACGACCGTGGGCGGCATCGAGGAAGGGCACGCTCGGCGGGGCGTCGGGCACGTCCGGCACGCTATCGGCGGGCGCGGTGGAGCAGGATGTCGACATGACTTCCGACCTCTTCTCACTGCAGGGCAAGACCGCCGTCGTCACCGGCGGCAGCCGTGGCATTGGCGCGATGATCGCCCGCGGCCTCCTCGACGCGGGTGCCGCGGTCATCATCAGCTCGCGCAAGCAGCACGAACTCGACGAGGCACAGGCCACCCTGTCGGCACACGGCCACGTCGAGGCCGTGCGGGCCGACGTGAGCACGCTCGATGGGGTGGAGGCACTCGCAACCGCGGTGGGCGAGCGGTTCCCAACCCTCAACATCCTCGTCAACAACGCCGGAGCCACCTGGGGCATGCCCCTCGACGACTTCGATGAACACGCCTGGGACAAGGTGATGGACACGAATGTGAAGGGCGTGTTCTTCCTCACCCAGAAGTTGCTGCCCAATCTGCGGGCCGCGGCCTCCGCCGACGACCCGGCACGAGTGGTGAACATCGGCTCCATCGACGGTCTCCATGTGAACCCGATGGACACGTTCAGTTACGCGGCCAGCAAGGCCGGTGTGCACCACCTCACGCGGGCGCTTGCCCGTCGCCTCGGGCCGGAGCACATCACCGTGAACGCCGTGGCGCCCGGCCCGTTCGAGAGCAAGATGATGGCCGCCACGCTGCAGGCGTTCGGCGACAACATCGCCAAGTCGGCGCCGCTTCGCCGCATCGGCCGCCCCGACGACATGGCGGGTGTCGCTGTGTTCCTGTGCAGCCGAGCGGGAAGTTACGTCACCGGCGCCGTCGTGCCGGTCGACGGGGGAATCGGCACCACGAGTTGATCCATCCGCCCTGTGTGGTGGCTGGCAGGGCGCCGATAGAGTTCGTAAACCGCATTTTCGGGCCCCCAGCCGAGTGCGGTCCGACCTCTCATGACGCAGCACCACCCCGATCTGCCTGCTGAGCAGGAGTTCATCAACTTCGCCTACCACTGCCTCGAACAGAGCAAGGCCGATGCATGGAAGATGCGCGGTCTGCACGAGGGCACGCTCGGTGGCACGTTCCAGGCCCGCTACGAGCGCGACGTGTTCGACGAAGCCGTGTTCAATCGGCTCACCCAGCTCGAACTCGGCGATTCGGCGCTCGTGTTCGGTCGCATCGACCGGGGTGCCGACGACCCCGACCAGTTCGAGAGCTTCCACATCGGCCGCCTTGCCGTGGCCGACGAGAACGCCGACCCCGTGGTGGTCGACTGGCGTGCTCCCGTCGCCGAGCCGTTCTACCGCGCCACCGGTCGCGACCCACTGGGGCTGGTGCGTCGCCGCCACTTCCACGTGCAGGGTCGGCAGCTGTTCGGCATCGAGGACGAACTGTTCGGCGAGGGCCACCTCGGCATCGGGGCCGAGGACGACAGCGAGAAGGTCACGAGCCCGCAGGGCATCCGTGGCTACAGCACGCTGCTGGCGGTGCTGCAACGCGGCCGCACCGGCCAACTCGGCGACATCGTGGCCACCATCCAGGGCGAACAGGACGAGATCATCCGCTCACCACAGGCCGGCGTGCTGGTGGTGCAGGGCGGGCCCGGCACGGGCAAGACCGTGGTGGCGCTGCACCGAGCCGCCTACCTGCTCTACACCTACCGCTTCCCCCTGGAAGACCAGGGTGTGCTGGTGATCGGCCCCAACCGCGTCTTCCTGCGGTACATCGAGCGTGTGCTGCCGTCGCTCGGCGAGGCCGGCGTGGAGCAAGTGGTGCTCGCCGACCTGGTTCCCGACGTGAAGTGGGCTCGTTACGGCATCGACGCTGCCGACGGCCCTCTGACGGCGCGTGTGAAGGGCGACATGCGGATGAGCCTCGTCATCGACCAGGCCGTCACCGACCGCGAGCGCCCGCTGCGCGACGACCTCGTGGTGCCGTTCCGTGCGGGCTACGTGCGGCTGCGGGCCGAGGAGACCACCCGAATCGTGCGCGCAGCGCAGCGCCGTTTCCGGCGTCACAACGCAGCACGCCGGTGGGTGGAGGGCGAGGTGTGGTCGGCCATGGCGGCATCGAGTCGGCTTGCCGACGTGCAACCCAGCGAGGTGCGCGATGCCGTGCGCTCGCTGCCCGAGGGGCGCGAGGCCCTCGAACGCCTGTGGCCGGTGCTCACCCCTGCTCAGTTGCTGCACGACCTGTTCGGGAGCAAGGCGTTGCTGAAGTTGGCTGCCTCACGTCATCTCTCCGAGGCCGAGTACCTGTCGCTGCACCGGCAACGCAACGCCGACGTGCACGAGGTCCGCTGGACCGAACACGACGTGGCACTGCTCGACGAGGCCCGCAGCTACCTCGGGCCCAAGCCGAGCAAGGCCGGGAAGGGCGACGAGGCCGACGAGATCCGCACCTACGGCCACATCGTGGTCGACGAAGTGCAGGATCTCACGCCCATGCAGTTGCACATGGTGTCACGCCGTTCGTTGAACGGCAGCATGACCGTGGTGGGCGACCTTGCGCAGGCCACGGGTGCACTGGCGCCGAACGACTGGGCCGACGTGCTGCGTCATCTCCCCGATCAGCGCGGCGCGCGTGTCATCGGCCTCAGCGTCGGCTACCGCATTCCCGGCAAGATCATGGACCTCGCCAACCGGGTGATGATGGCCGCCACGCCCACGCTTCGTGCCCCCACCAGTGTGCGCCTCGGCGACGAACACCCCGAGTTCGTGCGGGTGGTCCGCGCCGACCTGCTCACCTCGGTGGTGGCGGCGGTGAAGGAACTCGACGCCGAGGTGGGCGACGGCAACATCGCCGTCGTCGTTCCCGACTCGATGTTCGCCGAGGTGGCGGGCGCGCTCACCGAGGCGGGCGTCGAGCACGGCGAGGCCACGCGTTCGGGGCTCGAGATGGGTGTCACCGTGGTGCCCGTGAGCGTCGTGAAGGGTCTCGAGCTCGACGGCGTCATCGTGGTGGAGCCTGCCCGCATCGTGGCCGAGGAGGAGCAAGGGTTGAGGGCGCTCTACGTGGCACTCACCCGTTCCACCAAGCGGCTCACCATCGTGCACAGCGAGCCCCTGCCCGACGCGATGCGCTGAGCCTCCCGGGTGCGGTGCCGCTGGCGTCAGCCGAGCAGCGAGTCGGCGATGGTCTGCAGGTTCTTGTAGGCGCGATCGGCGTCGGCAGGCCTGCTGCGGTCGGCAGCGGCCCTGCAGCGGCGCACCACGAACTCGAAACTCTCCACCAGATCGGGGTGCGACGCCGTGATCTCGTCGGTCATCGCCGCCCAGTACTGCTCGATACGGGTGGCGGCTTCGTCGTCACCGCTGTTGGCCGCCACCAGTTCCGAGAGTCCCTTCACCTCGGCGAGCATGCGCGGCAGTAACTCGGCCACGGTGCCCGAGGGCACCGACGTGGTGGTTGCCGCCACGGTGTCGGGTGAGGAGACGAGCGACGCGTCGTAGGTGCTGCTGCAGGCGCCGAGTGCCGTGGCACCCACCATCAGGGCGGCGACGGCACGTACGCCGCGGGGGGTTCGGTGGTTCACGCCAGCACCAGAATGCGAGCGCTTGCGAATGCGCCGAGGCCCACGTGGCGTCCCTCGATCTCCACCGTCACGGTGCCGTCGGGGGAGGCCGCAGTGAGCCGGCCGCTGTGGCCGGGCAGGATGTGCGACGCCTCGAGGAAGTCGAGCAGACCGGGAGTGAACTCGAGTTCCTCGGGGATGCGCGACACCGTGAAGGCCTGCCCGACGGGAATGTCGGCCAGCGGCACCATGGTGGGCGCATCGTACGACGAGCCGGGAATCGGGTTGCCGTGCGGGCACGTGGTGGGGTTGCCGAGCACGCGATCGAGTGCGGTCTCGACCGTGTCGGACATGACGTGCTCCCACTTGCCGGCCTCATGATGGGCTTCCGCCCACGACAGGCCGAGCAGATCGGTGAGGAAACGCTCCGCGAGTCGGTGCCGGCGCACCACCCGCTGGGCGAGTGCCTGACCGGGGTTCGTGAGGCGGATGTGCTTGTCGGTGGTGATGAGCCCCTCGGCCTCGAGGCGGCGGATCATCTCGCTGACGGCGGGCCGGCTCACCTGCAGGCGCTCGGCGATGCGTGCCTGGATGACGGCGACGTCGTCCTCCTGGAGCTCGAAGATGCACTCGCAGTACTCCTCGAACGCAGGATGGTGTTCTCCCGGCGCCGGCATGCCCGAAGTTTACCTGCGACGCAGCCAGGTCTCGCCGTGACGGAGCCGTCGTTCGAGTTGGTCGTTCGTGGCGGCACCCACCGAGGTGATGCCCGACAGTCGGTTCAGTTCGGCCTGCACGCGGGCGTGGCTCCAACCTGTGACGTCGACGAGCCGACGGGCGATGTCCATGTTCTTCAACCGCAGTTCTTCCTTGATCTCGGCGATGCTGCGGCGCCCCGGCATCATGTAGCCAGCATCGGTGGGGATGTCGGGCAGATCGAGCGCGAGTGCGTCGAGTGCTTCTGCTGCCGGCTCGGGCACCTCAGGTTCGTCGTCGAAGAGGGTGAGGCCGGCCTCGGTGAACGCATGGATGTTCATGCCGGTCGCCACCGACGACAGCACGCTGAACAGCGACAGTTGCTCGGGAATCATGTCGAGTTCGCGCTTGGCCTCGCGCTCGACCTGCTCGGGCGTCGGGTCGTCGGCGTGCTCGACCGGTGGCCGCAGCACGTGACGTCGCGCCTCGGCGATCTGGAATGCGTGCTGCCGAAGTCGCGGATCGTCGGGCAGGTACACGTACGCCTTCTGGCTGTCGAGCCCACGGGTGTAACGGACGAATCGGCCCACCGCCTGACGGAAGAACAGTTCGGTCACCACCGTGCTGGCATAGACCCCGACGCGCAGCCGCGGGATGTCGACGCCCTCGCTCACCATGCGCACGGCCACGAGCCAGGGCCGGTCGTCGTGGGCGAACGCAGCGATCTTGCGGCTGGCATCGGGGTCGTCGCTCACCACCACGTCGGCTTCCACCCGGTAGCGGTTGCGGATGAGGCGGGCGATGTCGCGCGCGTGCTCCTGGTCGGCTGCGATGGCCAGTCCACCGGCCTCGCGGTGGTTGCCCCGGATGTTCATGAGGCGTTCGTGCGCCTGGTCGATGACGGCCGGCAACCAGTCGCCCTGCATGCTGAGTGCCGCCCGGAGGCGGTGCGAGGCGCCGGTGCGGTCGAGGTCGTCGTGGAAGTTGGCGCTGAGGATGCTGCCATCCGGAGCGCTCCACTCCATCAGCCCGTCGAAGCGAGGGAAGTAGACGGGCCTCACCACGCCACCGTCGCGCAATGCGTCGGCGTAGCCATAGGTGTAATCGGGTTGTGCCTCGCCGCCGGCTCCGGTCTCCTCGTAGCGCACGAACGGGATGCTGGCGGTGTCGCTCCGGAACGGTGTTCCGCTGAGGCAGAGGCGGCGATGTGCATGCTCGAAGGCGGTGCGCACTCCGTCACCCCACGCTCGTTCGTCGCCGGCGTGGTGCACTTCGTCGAGGACCACGAACGCATCGTGGGCAAGGCCGCGCAACTTCTTGGCGGTGTCGGGGTTCGACACCTGCTGGTAGGTGGTGACGATGCCGTGTACATCCTTGGCGACACCATCTGCGGGCGACCAGTTGGGGTCGAGGTGCAGTCCCATGCGGTGCGCGCTGAGCGCCCACTGGGTCTTGAGGTGCGTGGTGGGTGCCACGATCACCAATCGCCGGCGTTCGGTCGCCAGTGCCCACCGGGCGCAGGCCAGGGCGAAGGTCGTCTTTCCGGCCCCCGGGGTGGCGACCGCGAGGAAGTCGGGGTTCTCGCTGGCGGCGAACTTGTCGAAGGCTTCGCGCTGCCAGGGCCGGAGGTGGACTCTCTCGATCATCGGAAGCAGTGAGTCTGCCCGCGCACAAGCGCGCGAACAGGTACCCCACTCACATCGTTTCCGGTTCTGGTCCCACCGACCGGCGAGTCGGTGGCGGGCAGGCTGGGCGTAACCTCTCGGCATGGCCGACCACGAGGTGCTGCAGGGGTTCGCACCCGCAGTGCGCGAGTGGTTCTCGGCCTCGTTCCCGGAGCCGACGCCCCCGCAGGTGCAGGGCTGGCCATCCATCCGCAGCGGCGCCCACACGCTCGTGTGTGCGCCCACCGGAAGCGGCAAGACGTTGACGGCCTTCCTCAGCAGCATCGACCGCCTGGTCACCACGCCGCCGCCCGACCCGAAGGCCCGCACCCGCGTGCTCTACATCTCACCGCTGCGCGCCTTGGCGTTCGACGTCGAGAAGAACCTGCGCGCGCCGCTGATGGGCATCGAGCTCGCCGCCGAGCGACTCGGCGAGCCGTTCGTGCAGCCCACCATCGCGATGCGCACCGGTGACACTTCCGCGTCGCAGCGGCAAGCCCTCCAGCGGCGGCCCGCCGACCTGTTGATCACCACACCGGAGAGCCTCTACCTGATGCTCACCAGTGAGGTGCGCAGCACGCTGGTGAACGTCGAGACGGTGATCATCGACGAGATCCATGCCATGGCCACCACCAAACGCGGTGCGCACCTGATGCTGAGCCTCGAACGGCTCGAGCAGATCACGGAGCGTCCGCCGCAGCGCATCGGTCTCAGCGCCACCCAGCGACCACTCGAGGAGATCGCCCACTTCCTCGGCGGGCACGGTGCCGACGGGCAACGCCGGCCGGTCACGATCGTCGATGCGGGTGTGCGCAAGCCGATGGAGATCGAGGTCGTGGTGCCGGTCGACGACATGGGGTCGCTCGGCCAGGTGGTGAGCCAGATCCAGAGTGGCCCTGCGTCGGAGGCGCTGCGCGGCCAGCGCAGCAGCATCTGGCCCAGCATCTACCCGCGCATCCTGCAGCAGGTGCTGGCCCATCGCAGCACCATCATCTTCTGCAATGCGCGTCGGCAGGCCGAGCGACTGGCGGCCCGGTTGAACGAACTCGCCGAACAGTCGGGCATCGAAGGTGAGCTCGTGAAGGCGCACCACGGATCGCTGGCGCGTGAGCAGCGCATCGTCATCGAGGACGAACTCAAGAGGGGCACCCTGCGGGCCATCGTGGCCACCAGCAGTCTCGAACTCGGCATCGACATGGGTGCCGTCGACCTCGTGGTGCAGGTGGAGTCGCCCGGCGCCGTGTCGAGAGGTCTGCAGCGAATCGGTCGCGCCGGCCACAGCGTGGGCGAGCCGAGCCGCGGCACCGTGTATCCGAAGCATCGCGGTGACCTGCTGGAGGCAGCGGTGGTGGCCCGCCGCATGCTCGACGGTCTCATCGAGACATCGCGGTTCCTGCGCAATCCGCTCGACGTGCTGGCGCAACAGATCGTGGCGCACGTGAGCATGCACCCCGACTGCACCGTGGCCTCGGTTGCCGCGCTGGTTCGTGGCGCCGCCTGCTTCGCCGAGCTCAGCGACGACCTGTTGCACAATGTGCTCGACCTGCTGAGCGGTCGGTACCCCAGTGACGAGTTCAACGAACTGCGGCCCCGTCTGGTGTGGGATCGCGTCAACGGCACCCTGCGTGCTCGTGACGGCTCCAAGCGTTTGGCCATCACCAGCGGCGGCACCATTCCCGACCGCGGCCTGTTCGGTGTCTTCCTCCCCGATGGCACCCGTGTGGGTGAACTCGACGAGGAGATGGTCTACGAGAGCCGGGTCGGCGAGACGTTCCTGTTGGGAGCCTCCACCTGGCGCATCGAGGACATCACGTTCGAGCGCGTGGTGGTGACCCCGGCGCCGGGTCAGCCGGGCAAGATGCCGTTCTGGCACGGCGATCGGCCGGGCCGACCGCTCGAACTCGGTCGGGCGCTCGGCTCCTTCCACCGCGAGGTCCGCGGTCTCGCCGCGCAGACCGCGCTCGACGAGTTGATGCAGCGGTATTCGCTCGATGCCCTGGCTGCCGGGAATGTGCTCCTGTACCTCGCCGAGCAGGTGGAGGCCACGGGCGTGGTGCCCGACGACCGGACGGTGGTGGTCGAGCGATTCCGCGACGAGATCGGCGACTGGCGGGTGTGCATCCTCAGCCCGTTCGGCACCCCGGTGCATGCACCGTGGGCGATGGCCATCCAGTTGCGGCTCGCCCAGCGCTACGAGGTGCCGGTCGACGTGATGTGGACCGACGACGGGATCGTCATCCGCCTGCCCGAGGCGGCGGACGACCTGCCGCTCGACGATCTGACGATCGACCCCGACGACATCGACGAACTGTTGATGCAGGCACTCCCGCAGACGAGTCTGTTCGCTGCGCGGTTCCGTGAGTGCTCTGCCCGGGCCCTGTTGCTGCCACGCCGTCGGCCCGATCGGCGCACACCGTTGTGGCAGCAGCGCCAGCGCGCCGCGGATCTTCTGGCGGTGGCCTCGAAGTACCCGTCGTTCCCGATGCTGCTGGAGGCCTCACGCGAGTGCCTGCAGGACGTGTTCGACCTGCCGTCGCTGCGTGAGGTGCTCGCCCAACTGCGGAGTCGCACGGTTCGGGTGGTGAGTGTCGACACCCCGAAGGCGTCACCCTTCGCGCAGAGCCTCCTGTTCAACTGGATCGCCGCATACATGTACGAGGGTGACGCCCCTCTCGCAGAGCGTCGCGCTGCGGCGCTCGCACTCGATCGCGAACTGCTGCGCGACCTCCTGGGAGCCGAGGAACTGCGGGAACTGCTCGACCCGGGCGCGCTCGCCGACCTGGAGCTGGAGCTGGAGTTGCTGGCCGACGGTCGGCGGGCGCGGAACGCCGACGAACTGCACGACGTGCTGCGCCGTGTGGGCGACCTGTCGGCCGAGGAGGTCGACCTTCGGTGCGAAGGCGCCGACGGCGCAGCATGGCTGGCCGAACTCGTGCAGCAACGTCGTGCCTTCGCTGTCGGCATCGCCGGGGCGACACGCCACGTCGCGGCCGACGACGCGGCTCGCTACCGCGACGCGTTGGGCTGTGCCGTGCCGCTGGGGCTGCCGAGGGAGTTCACCGAGCCGGTGCCGCGGCCGCTCGAGGGTCTCGTGGCCCGCTATGCGCGCACGCACGGCCCGTTCACCACCGCAGAGGTGGCCGACCGCTTCGGCCTGCCGCTGGAGCGTGCAGCGGGAGCCCTTGCTGCGCTCGAGCATGAACAGCGCGTGGCCCGCGGCGAGTTCCGGCCGCTCGAGGCTGGCGGTTCCGCTGGCGTCGAGTGGTGCGATGTCGACGTATTGCGTCAACTACGCCGGCGGTCGCTGGCGACGTTGCGCAAGGAGGTGGAGCCCGTCGACCCGGATGCCTACGCCCGCTTCCTGCTGGCCTGGCACGGGATGCCCGCCGACCGCCGCGGTGCCGACGCGCTGGTGGAGACCCTCGGACAATTGCAGGGCGCCCCACTGCTGGCCAGCACACTCGAGTCCGAACTCCTCCCGGGGCGGCTCCGATCCTTCCGTCCTGCAGACCTCGACGAACTGTGCACCTCGGGCGACGTGGTGTGGGTGGGTGCGGGCGCCGTGGGGGCATCCGATGGCCGTGTGCGGCTCTGCTTCGCCGACCAACTTCCCCTCCTGGTGGCGGGGTGGGAGCCCGCCGAAGCGCCGCAGGGAGGCCTGCACGACGCAGTGAGGCGCCACCTCGCGGAGCGCGGTGCGAGTTTCTGGAACGGTCTGCGTGCGGCCTCCGCCGATGCCACCGACACCGAACTGTTGGCGACGCTCTGGGACCTCGTGTGGGCAGGTGAAGTCACCAACGATTCGCTGACACCCTTGCGCTCACTCCTCGGGTCGCGAGGAGTGGCATCGTCGAAGCCGCCGGTGCGTGGTCGTCCGCGCCCCGGTCGCCTCACTCGCATCGGCCCGCCGTTGGGTGCTGGCCGATGGAGCCTGGTGGCACCGCTGCTGGAGCCTGCCCCGTCGCCGACGCTTGCGGCGCACGCCACCGCGACGCAGTTGCTCGAGCGGTACGGCGTGGTGACCCGCGAGGCCGTACTGGCCGAGGGTGTGGTGGGTGGGTACGCCGCGGTGTACGGCGTGCTGAAGGTGCTCGAGGAGCGCGGCCAGGTGCGGCGTGGCTACTTCATCGCCGGTCTTGGCGCAGCGCAGTTCGCATTGCCGGGGGCGGTCGATCGCCTACGGTCGATGCGCGAGGTGCCGGACGCGGAACTGCATCCGTCGGACGTGGCGGCGCCAGTGGTACTTGCAGCCACCGACCCGGCCCAGCCCTACGGCGGTGCCCTTCCGTGGCCGGTGTCGGCAGGTCGGCCTGCGCGAGCGGCGGGCGCCATGGTGGTGCTGCACAACGGCCAACCGTTGGCGTGGTTCGACCGCAGGTCGCATCACGTCGTCACCTTCCCGTCTGTCGGCGTCGCCGGCAGTTGGGCGCAGGCGTTGGTGGCCTGGGTGACCGATGGTCGAGCCCGCTCCGTCGAGGTGCGGAAGGTCGACGGCGAGCCGGTGACGCCACAGTCGCCCGCTGCCGCCGAGCTGCGCGCGGCGGGGTTCGTGGAGGGTTACCGGGGATGGGTGCATCGACCATGAACCGGCGACGAGAGTTCTCGTCGCTCTCGGCTCGCACGCAGGTGCGTGTGCTGCGTTCCGTGGCCGGCACGGCGCTCACCAACTGGCCGTTGGAGGTCGAACGGATGCGGCTGGTGTACCACGGCTTCAACACCACGTTCCGTGTGCTCGATTCGCGGGGGGTCACCACTGCGTTGCGACTCTCCGTGAACCACCGCAAGCCGCCGTCGGCGGTGCTGGCCGAGATGTCGTGGCTCGACGCCCTGTCGCGAGACACCGATCTGTCGGTGCCGACGCCCGTTTCAACCGTGCATGGCACGCTCACTGCCCGCGCATCGGTACCCGGGCTGGTGGAACCGATCGACGTGACGCTGTTCTCGTGGCTGCCCGGCACGGCGCTCGACCGGATCGCCGAACCCGCCCATGTGGTCCAACTCGGGCGTGCCATGGCGATCCTCCATCGCCACGCTGCCCGGTGGGATGTTCCGGACGGGGCATCGTTCCCGCACATCGGCACGTTCTGGGAACCCGACCGACCCTTCCTCGACCTCGAACACCCGCTACTCGACGCCGATCGTCGGGCGTTGTTCACGGCGGCGGCCCAGGTGGTGCGCGCCGCTCATGCCGTTGTCGATGCGTCGGGTCGCGCCGTGCCACTGCACGCCGACCTCCACTTGGCGAACGCGAAATGGCATCGGGGAGCGGTGTCGGTGCTCGACTTCGACGACTCGGTGGTGGGCGTGCCTGCGCACGATCTGGCGATCAGCAGTTATTACCTTCGCCCGCGGCAGCAGTTGGTCGAAGCGCTGTTCGAGGGGTACGCCCTCGAGGCGCCGCCGCCGTCGCTGGCCGCCGAACACTTCGAGGCGTTGCTGTCGGCCCGCAACCTCGTGCTGGTCGATGAAGTGCTGCGGAGCCAGAGCGCCGACTTCGTGGCGATGATGCCGAGGTTCCTCGAGAACTCGGCCATCAAACAGCGCCACTTCCTCGACACGGGGCAGTGGCGTCACGACCTGCCCGGTGTGGTGCCCCTGTGGTGAGGTCGCTCAGGTGCTGCGATGCACGGCGCGGAGGCCGGCCCACGCGAGGTCGGCGATCTGCTGCCCGAGCACTTCGGCGTCGAACGACTCGCCGCGTTCCACCAGTCGGCGACTGACCCCCTCGGCCAACCCCACGAGGCCGTGGGCCAGCATCAACTGGTGGTCGTTCTCGATGTCGACGGCGATGAGCGGTGCAATGGCCTTGGCGATGCCGGCCGTGATTCGTCGGATGGCGGCGGTGGACTCCTCGTCGCGGTTGGCCCGCGAGCCGAACAGCAGGAGGAAGGCATCGTGGTCGTCGGCGACCCACCGGAAGTACGCCTTGAAGCCGACCACCGTGGCCTGCTTGCCGCTCGTGGCGCCGGCAACGGCCTTGGTGATGGCGGTGCGCAGGCGTGTGCCGGCCTCGTCGAGCAGCGCCAGGTAGAGGTCCTGCTTGCTCTCGAAGTGCTGATAGAGGACCGGCTTCGTGACGCCGACGGCATCGGCGACATCGTTCATCGAGGTGGAGTGGAAGCCTCGCTGGGCGAACACCTGCACCGAGACGTCGAGGATCTGCTCGCGGCGTTCGGGTGCGGTGAGTCGCATGCTCATAGGCGACTCCGAAGGGTAACGGCTACAGACCTCGTTCGCGGTCGTCGCGTTCGGCCGCCTTCACCGCGTATCCGAGGACGATCGCAGGTGCGAGCAGGACGGATCCGATGACCACTGAGGTGATCACCACCGCCGAGACGGCGCCATTGAAACTGATCGCGAAGCCGATGATGAACGTGGCGATGGCCACGGCGAAGCACAGGTAGCCGATGCGGTTGGCGAGCAGTGTGTAGTGCGCCACCTTCTGGCGGCGGGCGCGGACGGGGTCGGCGGGTTCGGCGGGCATCAGAGGCTTCCTGGCAGCAATCGGTTGACGTTCTCGAAGAAGAAGTAGAGCACCACCACGAACGGCGCCGTGCCGATGAGGAAGCACACCCACAGTCGGTTGGCCCGCTTGCCGGCGAGGTACGAGCCGATCACCACGGTCAGCAGCGCCAACGCCCACAGCACCGCCTGCGGAATCGCCGCGCGATCGGAGAACCAGCCCTGTCGGAATGCGTCCTCGCTGGCGGGAGCGGGCGGCTGCACCGTTCCGCCCGACGGGGCCACGGTGCTGCCGGTGGTGCCGTCGTCGGGAAGTGTGGTGGCCGACGGTGTGCCGTCGCCCGGCACCGTGGGTGCCGGCCCGAGAATGGCGGGTCGCATCGGTGCGGCGCTGAGTTCCGGCACCAACGCGGCCTTCACGATGAGTCGTTGCCGTGCGCTGTAGCGCGGGGTGCATGTCGACAGGGTGAGGGTGGCGATGTTGAAGTCGGTGGTGGGAATCACCAGTGAGTACCCGTCGGGAGGTACCACCTGCGTGCCGGTGACCTTGTACTTGTAGACCCCTGCGAGCGTGCCGACCTCGATGAGATCACCGATCTGGACCTGGTCGAGGTTGTAGAACGGCGCCCCGTAGGTGGTGCGGTGTCCAGCGATGGCGGCGTTGCCCATCTGCCCCGGCAGCGGCGTCTCGGGGAAGTGGCCGGGTCCGTTCTGGAGGTCTCGTACCCGCACCCCCTCCACCACGGTCCAGTCGAGGTTGATGCGCTCGATGCGGAGGTGGGCCACGGGCGAGCCGAGCACGATGGGCGTGGCTGGCGCGGTGGCGATGGTGGGGGGCGGCGCGGGGATGCCGGGGGTGGTGGCGACGGTGGTGGTGGGGGTGGACGTGGTGACGGCCTGGAGCAGTTCGTTGAACTGGCGCTCGAGGTCGCCCTGGGCCTGGGCCGTCTTGATGCCGGTGCCCCACAGTTGGTAGCCGACGAAGGCGAACATCAGGAGTCCGACGGTGATGAACACGCGGCCGATGTTGCCCACCACGAATCGCCAGTCGCGAGGTGGCCGCGGACGCTCGAAGAACGGCACTCTGCGGCGTCGACTCACGGGGCGTGACGCTACCCGAGCATGGCAGCGGGCCCACGTCAGTGCCGGATGCGTCGGCGGCGCTGGCCCGGCGAATGGGCGTCGCGGGGCCGGTGCCATTAGCGTTCACGGCGCTATGGAACCGGTCGTCCGACTCGTCGACGCGGTGGCCGTGCTGGGCGGTTTCCCAGTGCTGGCCGGCGCCGACCTCACGGTCGAACGCGGCGAGATCGTGCTGCTGCGCGGGCCCAACGGTGCCGGCAAGACCTCGCTGTTGCGGCTGTGCGCGGGGCTGTTGCCGCTGGAGCGTGGAGCAGCGTCGGTGCTCGGCTGCGACCTCACCCTCGACCGCACGGCGGTGCGGCAGCGGGTGGGGCTCCTCGGCCACCAGAACGGGCTGTACGGCGATCTCACCGTGCGCGACAACGTGCGCTTCTGGGGTGCCACGGTGGGCGCCACCGCCGCCGAGGTGGAGGCCTCGCTGGAGCGGATGGGTCTCGCCGGTCGGCTGGCCGACGTGCAGGTGAGCCGTCTCAGCGCAGGGCAACGGCGTCGAACGGCGCTGGCCTGTCTGGTGGCGCGACGTGCGGAACTGTGGTTGCTCGACGAGCCGCATGCCGGCCTCGATGCGGCCGGACGCGACGACCTCGATGACACGCTGCGCGAGGCGGCGGCCTCGGGTGCCACTGTGATGGTGGCGAGTCACGAACTCGAGCGCGCCGGGGCGTTGGCCACGCGTGTGGTGGAAGTGGTGGGCGGGCAGGTGAGGCCATGAACACCTGGCGCATCGCCCGACTGGTGGCGGCCAAGGACCTGCGCATCGAGGCGCGCAGCCGTGTGGTCACCAACCAGGTGCTGCCGTTCGCCGCGCTCACCATGGTGATGTTCGCCTTCGCGCTCGACAACGACAGCGTGCTCGAGCGGGTGGCGCCCGGCCTCGTGTGGCTGGCCACGCTCTTCGCGGTGCTGGTGGTGGTGCAGCGTTCGTTCGGTGTGGAGACCGCCGACGGTGCCCTCGACGCGCTGCAGGTGGCCGGCGTCCGACCCGCCGGCATCTTCCTCGGCAAGTCGATGGCGCTCGCTGCGCAACTCGCCGTCCTCGAGGCTGTGCTGCTGGCTGCTGCCGTGGTGCTCTACAAGGCCGAGATTCCCGCCGACGGAGTGCTGTTGCTGGTGGTGACATTCGTCGCCGCCACCCTCGGTCTGTCGTTCGTCGGTACGCTCTACGGCGGTCTCGCTGCCGGGGCCAAAGGGAGGGAAACGCTGTTGCCGCTCCTTCTCCTCCCGGTGGTGGCACCCGTGCTCATCGGTGCAACCCGGGCGACGGAAGCGGCGCTCGGCACCAATGGTGCGACGAGCAGCGAAGGCTGGCCCTGGGTGGGTCTGCTGGTGTTGTTCGCCGTACTGTTCGGCGCTGGCGGCACGATTGCGTTCGGATCGCTGATCGACGAATAGGCACCCATGACCCCGCCCGCACCCGCAACCACCGCCACCCAGTCCGGCGGCCTCAGCCGCCCCACCGGCACCGGGTTCACGCGTGCTCTCGGCATGGCCTCACTCGTGGGCGTGGCGTGGCTGGTGCTGTTCGGTCTGGTCCTGTCGCCGAACGACGTCACCCAGAAGGCCGGAGTGCGAATCCTCTACATCCACGTGCCATCCGCATGGCTGGCGTACCTGGCGTTCATCGTCACCGGGGTGTCGAGCGGTGCCTACCTCTTCAGGCGAACCCGCAGCCTCACGTGGGACCGCATCGCCGGCGCCAGCGCAGAGATCGGCGTGTTGTTCATGGGCATCGCGCTCGTCACCGGGTCGTTGTGGGGCCGCATCTCGTGGGGCATCTACTGGACCTGGGACTCGCGGCTCACCACCACGGCATTCCTGTTCGTCACCTACATCGGTTATCTCGCCGTTCGCGGTCTGGGCGGCACGCACCAACAGCGGGCTCGACGCAGCGCCATCCTCGCCCTGCTGGCCGTGCTCGAGGTGCCGCTCGTGCACTTCAGCGTGAAGTGGTGGCGCCCGCTGCACCAGCAGGAGAGCGTCGCCGAGGGCAAGTTGAGCGGCCTCATGCTGTTCAGCCTGTTCGTGGGCATCGTCTCGTTCACGCTGCTCTACGTGTGGCTGCTGCTGCACCGCCAGCGCGTGTTGGCAATGGCCGACATCGTCGACGACAAGGGGCTCGACGAGGCCCTCGTGGCCCGACGCGCCGAGGCCGAGGGGGTGGGGGCATGATCGCCGCCATGTCGGTGTCGCAACAGACCCCGTACGTCATCGTCAGCTACGTCGTGACGCTCGGCGGCATCGCCGGGTACGCCTGGTACCTGTTGCGCCGGGCCCGCCGGTCGGCCACCCACGTGCCACCAGAGGAGCGCCCGTGGACCTGAGCCCGCGCGAGGTGGTGCCCACCGCGGTCGGCACGCCGCGCAAGCGCCCCGTGGCAGCGTTCGTGGTGTTGGCTCTCGTGCTCGTGGGTGGCGGCGTGATGGTGGCCAAGTTCCTCACCTCGGCCGTCGACTACTACTGCAACGTCGACGAGGTGGGCGTGAAGGATGGCTGCGATGTCGGCCGCAACATCCGCGTGCAGGGTGTGGTGCAGAAGGGCACCATCGAGAAGTCGGGTAGCGGCGCGCTGCGTTTCGTCATTGCGTACAACGGCGCCGAGATCCCCATCTCGGTGGGCAGCGAACCCACCGGCATCTTCCAGGTGTGCATCCCCGTGGTGGTACGCGGGCGTGCCATCGCCGACGGAAGCGGCCTGGTGTTCGAGGGCGACGAGGTGATCGTGAAGCACGACAACACCTACGACGCCGAGAACAAGGATCGTCTGCAACAGGCCAACTCGGAGGCCGCCGCGTGCTCGCAGAAGGGGTGAACGGCCTCCTCGGTCACTCGGCGCTCATCGTCGGATTCGCCGCGTCGGTGTTCGGGGCCGCCGCCATGGCCACCGCCACGTTGAAGCGCAACCCGCGCCTCGTCAGCACCGTGCAGGCTTACGGCTGGGTGGTGCTGGCTGCGGCGCTCGCGGCGGCAGTGGTGATGGAGCGAGCGCTCATCACCCGCGACTGGTCGGTCGCCTACATCCAGAAGGTCGGATCGCCGAACACGCCGGCGCTGTTCAACTTCACGGCACTCTGGAGCGCGCTCGAGGGCAGCATCCTGCTGTGGCTGTTGCTGCTGGCGGTGTACACGAGCATCGTCATGCGCCGCTACCGGGCGCGGCTCGCCGACCCGTTGGTGGGTTGGGCGGTGGTCACCATGCTCGCCGTCACCGCGTTCTTCTTCTTCCTCGCGCTCGGCCCCACGGATGTGTTCCGCGCCGGTGGGGTGCCCAACTTCGACAAGTGCTGCAGGGGCCCGAACCCGCTGCTGCAGAACCACGTGCTGGTGCTGTTCCACCCGCCGATCCTTTACCTCGGCTACGTGGGTTTCACCGTGCCGTTCGCCTTCGCCATCGGTGCGCTGGCCACCGGGCGCGTTGGCGAGGGTTGGTTGCTCGAGACCCGTCGCTGGGCGCTGTTCGCGTGGGGGTTCCTCACGGTGGGCATCGTGCTCGGCAGTTGGTGGGCCTACGAGGTGCTCGGTTGGGGCGGCGTGTGGGCGTGGGACCCGGTCGAGAACGCCAGCTTCCTTCCGTGGCTCACCGGCACCGCCTACATCCACTCGGTGCTGGTGCAGGAACGGCGCGGCATGCTGCGGGTATGGAATCTCAGCCTGCTGGTGGCCACGTTCTCGCTCACCATTCTGGGCACGTTCCTCACGCGCTCGGGGGTGGTGAACAGCGTGCATGCGTTCTCCGACTCCACCATCGGGCCGTATCTGCTGGGGGCCTTCGGCATCATCGTGGCCGTCTCGCTGGGACTCATCGCGTGGCGCGGTGATCGACTGCGGTCGCCCGGTGCCATCGATTCTCCCCTGTCACGCGAGGGTGCCTTCCTCGCCAACAACGTCATCTTCACCCTCTTCGCCTTCATCGTGTTGCTGGGTACCGTCTTCCCGCTCATCGTCGAGGCGAAGGACAATCGCCAGATCTCGGTGGGTTCGCCGTTCTTCGACTCGCTGGCCCGGCCCATCGGGCTGGTGCTCCTTTTCCTCATGGCCATCGCGCCGGTGCTCCCGTGGCGCACTGCGAGCCGTGAACTGCTGCGCGACCGACTCTTCTGGCCGGCATGGTGCGGAGCCGCTGCGTTGGCCGCGTCCGTCCTCGTGGGGGCCACCGGGCTCGAGCCATTGCTGGCGTTCGGTTTCGGTGGCTTCGCCGCTGGGTCGGCACTGCGCCAGTTGGTGCTGGCCACACGTCGGCAGGGTGTGCGCGGTCTGCTCGGCCGTGCCAACGGCGGCATGGTGGTGCACTTGGGCGTCATCCTCATCGCCGTGGGGTTGGCGGCGTCGAACAGTTACACGCGCGCCGGTGAGTTCACCCTGAAGAAGGGTGAGTCGGTCGAGTTCGCCGGCCACACCTTCACCGTGAACGACGTGGTCGACTTCACCACACCCACCACCGTGGGCATCAAGGCGCTCGTGGCCATCGACGGTGGCACGGAATACGCGCCGGCCATCAGCAAGTTCACCGCGCAGGGCATCGACGTGGCGACGCCCAGCGTGCGGACGGGCCTGGCGCTCGACATCTACCTCGCGCTCGAGAACGGTTCGAAGCCCAGTGCCGGTTTGGCCAAGCTGAAGATCATCATCAAGCCGATGATCCTGTGGTTGTGGGTGGGTGGTCTGCTGTGCGGGCTGGGCACGGTGCTGGCAGCGTTCCCGGGCAAGCACCGGCGTCGGCCCACCGACCCCGTGTCGGCACCCGTTCCGCTCGATGGTGGCGCAGCCCAGGAGCCTGCCGATGTCTGACGACGCGCCGTCGACCGAACCTGGCGTGGTCGACTCGGCCGAGCCCGCTGTGTCGCGCCGCCGTGTTGCACCGCTCGTGGTGCTGGTGGTTGCGGTGGTGCTGGGAGGCCTGTTCTGGGTGCTGGCCGGCAGCAAGTCGGGGGTTGTCGACAAGAACGGCCTCGTCGACAGCCCACTGTTGGGTCGTGCGGCGCCCACCACCCGCAGCACCGACCTCGACGGCACGCCGTTCGATCTCGCCCGCCGCAAGGGTTCGTGGGTGGTGCTCAACTTCTTCAACTCCACGTGCGCGCCCTGCAGGGCCGAGCACCCCGAACTGTTGAAGTTCGTCGACCAGCAGCGGTCGCTCGGCGACAAGGCCGCGGAGTTCTACACCGTGCTGCAGTACAAGGACTCCGTCGACGACGTGAAGAAGTTCTTCGTGGCGCGTGGAGGCGACTGGCCCATCATCCGCGACGACGAGGGCACCATCAACGTCGACTTCGGCGTGGCACAGGTGCCCGAAACGTTCGTCGTGTCGCCCGACGGAGTGGTGGTGCTGCGCTGGGCGGGGCCCATCGACGCCGTCACGTTGGCGCAGTTGGTGCAACAGCAACGAGACGTGTTCGAGGCCCGATGAGCCGCACCGCAGCGTTGAAGAAGTGGCCGGGCTGGGTGTTGCTGGTGCTGGTGGTTGCCGGATTCCTCGCCGTCGGCGCCACGCGTTCTTCAGGCCCGCTGACGCCCGAGGAGCGCGTGCAGGAGATCACCCGTCGTCTGGCATGCCCGGTGTGCGACGGCGAGTCCGTCTACGAGAGCGCCAACGCCGCCTCGGCTGCCATTCGCAACGAGGTGAAGGCTCAGGTGCAGGCCGGAAAGGCGTCCGACGACGAGATCGTGGCGTTCATCGTGCAGCAGTTCGGCGCCAGGACGCAGTTGGTGCCGAAAGCCACCGGGTTCGACTCGTTGGTGTGGGTGTTGCCGGCTGCGGCGGCGGTGTGCGCCGGTGTCGGCCTGGGCGTTGCCTTCCGTCGCTGGAGAGCCAACTCGCAGGCGGAGCCCGACGACGCCGACCGGGCGCTCGTCGACGCAGCGCTCGACGCCGCCGACCCACCGACCGGGGAACAGCCCGATGAACCCTGACCGATTGGCGCAACTCGAGGAGGAACGCACCTTCCTTCTTGCATCGATCCGCGACCTCGACCGAGAGCATGCGGCCGGCGACGTCGACGAGGCCGACTATCTCACGGTTCGCGATGGTTACGTGGCCCGCGCCGCGGCGGTGCTGCGCGAGATCGAGAACGGTCGCAGCGCCCTGCCGCCCAAACCCGTGCGGCCGTGGTGGCGTCGGTTGGTGGTGCCGGTTGCCACGCTGGCCGTGGGAGTGCTCCTGGGCGTGGCGGTGAGCCACTTCGCCGGGCAGCGGTTGCCGGGGCAAACCCTCACCGGTGGCCTGCCGCAGGACGAAGTCTCGACGCTGCTGGCCCAGGGGCGCAGCATGCTGAACGGCGACACTGCGGGCGCGCTGGCGGCCTACCGGAAGGTGCTCGACATCGAACCCGACAACGCCGAGGCGCGTACCTACACGGGCTGGCTGGTGGTGCTGAACGGCCGACAGGCTGATGATCAGGGCCAGATCGCGCAGGGTGTGGAACTGCTCCGAGCGGCCGGCGACCTCGACCCGCTGTATGCCGACCCGCACTGCCTGTTGGCGGTGGCGAGCGGACGCTTCCTCTCGCCACCGGATCGCGACACGGCCAAGGCCGAGGGGCAGACGTGCCTCGACTCGAACCCTCCGTCCGACATGGTGCCGATGATCAAGGGACTGCTCGACTCGTTGTGAGCCTGGTTGCCGTGGTGCGCCTGCTCACACGAGAGGTGGCGGCCACACCGATGCCTCGGTGAAGTCACCGTGCAGGTCGCGGTGGATCACCCAGACGCTGCCCTTGCCCCATTGCGGTTCGTCGAGGATGTGGCACCCCCGACGCTGCAGTGCCTGCATCGTGTCGGGAATGACGTCGCCGTGGCTGCACAGCACCGAGTTGTCGGGCACCTCACCGAGCACCTGCAGCGCCCCATCGAAACCGGTGCCCTCGGTGAGGCGCGAGTCGACCTGCACGATGGTGCCCAGTCGTCGGGCGAGTGGTTCCAGCGTCTCGACGCACCGCAGGTACGGGCTGCTCAGCAGACGCCCGTCGACGGTGAAGGCGAGACGCTCGGCAAGGAGTTCGGCCTGCTGGCGACCCTTCGGCGTGAGCGGTCGGTGCCGGTCGTCACCGTGCCATGCGAGCCGGTCGCCGGCCTTTGCGTGTCGAACCAGGTAGAGCACGTCAGGGCTCGCGGGTGGCCATCATGTGACGCGCTCCCAACTGGCGAACCAGTTGCATCAGCACGAGGGTGGCCGCCGCCGTGAGGAAGCCGCTCACGATCAGCGCCGTGTAGCCGTTGTCGAGGCGATCGGCCAGGTCGTTCGAATTCGTCGATCCGATCCGCAGGAACGCGGCACCACCGCCGGCGACGAGGCCGGCGAGGGTCGACACGATGCTGAGCACCAGGTTCTGCGTCACGATGGCGGCCACCGGAGCCTGCTTCCACTCGGGTGCGTGGGCCGGCATGCTCGGTTCGCTGCCCGCCCACAGCTCGCGCCACATGAAGTAGGGGAGGATGCCCAGCGTGCAACTTCCGAGGATGACCGTGGCGATGGTGGCGCCCGGGCCGAACGAGGCCGTCGTGCGTCCGAGGATGCGCAGGTTCTTGGCGATCCGGTAGGCGAAGATCACCTCCAGCACCAGTACGGCGAGTCCGACCGCTCCTGCCGCCAGCGACACGAGGAGGTACACGGCGAAGCCTCCCGTGAGGCCGTCGAGTCCGTTCGAGAGTTCGACGACCTCGCCGCGCAGTCCTATCTGGGTGAGCACGCTGAGCACCTGTGTGGCGGCGCTGACCGCCAGAAGGATGGTGAGCCACTTGGTGATGGCGCGGATCGCCTCGAAGCCGCGCTGGCCGCCTGCGCCGTAAGGCACGTAGCCGGGGGGAGGCGCGAAGTTCCCGCCGGGCGGAACGGGCGGCACCGGCGGCGGAGGCGGCGGGGGAAGACTCGACATGCGATCACCCTATGCGCGTGGCGCGCCACGTCGGCCGAGGGGCACACTGTGCGACATGAGCTTCTTCGAGCGCAACCGTCAGGAACTGGCCAAGAAGGGCTACGACCCCTCGCGTCTGCCGCCGGGCCAGTACCTCACCGACCGGTTCCCGGTGCTGCACGTCGGCGATGTGCCCGAGTACGAGCCGGGCCAGTGGGACCTCACCATCACCGGTCTCGTCGACCGGCCGTTCACGGTGGGGCTCGACGAACTGAAGGCGATGCCGTCGGTGACGCTCACGTTCGACATCCACTGCGTCACCAAGT
>CAZQPJ010000009.1:0-23791 GCA_964595105.1 uncultured Bifidobacterium sp. | reverse complement strand
ACGAGTACGGACTCCTCCTCGAACCACTCGAACGCGGCCTCGCCGACGTGGTGTACGGCTCGCGGTTCCAGAGCGGTGCTCCGCATCGGGTGCTCTACTTCTGGCACACCGTCGGAAACCGATTCCTCACTCTCTTCTCGAACATGATGACCAACCTCAACCTCACCGACATGGAGACCTGTTACAAGGTATTCCGGCGGGAGATCATCCAGGGCATCACCATCGAGGAGGACAGGTTCGGCTTCGAGCCCGAGGTCACTGCAAAGCTCGCCTCGATGCACTGCCGCATCTACGAAGTCGGCATCTCCTATTTCGGGCGCACCTACGCCGATGGAAAGAAGATCGGCTGGCGCGACGGAGTGCGGGCCGTGGTCTGCATCGTTCGGTACAGCCCCATCGGGTCTCGTCTTCGCGCCATGCTGACGTGACCGATCACGCCTCCCCCTCGAGACTCCCCACCATCGACGGGCTTCGCGGACTCGCCGTCATCGCGGTGCTCCTCTACCACGCGGGCGCGCTCTCGGGTGACGCGCTGAAAGCTCCCGGCGGATTCCTCGGCGTATCGGTGTTCTTCGTCGTCTCCGGCTTCGTCATCACACGGTTGATCGTCGACGAGCACGAGAGATCGCACACGGTGGCCATCGGACACTTCGTCGGCCGACGTGTAGCCCGCCTTGCTCCCGTTGCGCTCGTCACCGTGCTCCTCGTCGTTCTCCTCTCCCGGACGCCGATCGCCAACTGGGATGTTCCCCAGAGCTTCCGCGCGTCCGATGCTCTCTCGGCCGCCTGGAACTTCTCCAACTGGCACCTTGCGATGCTTCCCGATGCTGCCGGCTTTCGGCTCGCTCACCCGCTGGCGCACTTCTGGTCCCTCGGAGTCGAGACCCAGCTCTACTCGCTGTTCGCCGTCACCGTGTTCGTGTGTCGGAAGGGCAATCTCCGACAGCGGCTGCTCGTCACCGCAGGTGTTGCGTGGGCGGGATCGCTGGGCATGGCACTCGTGGTGCACGGAGGCCTGCGACGCGAAGAGTTCGGCACCGACATCCGTCTTGCCGAGTTCGCTGCGGGTGTGGCGCTCGCTGCGGCACTTCCCCGGCTCACACCCTTCCTTCGCCGCCACCAGTTCGCCCTCGGAGGTGGGGGCGCTGCGGCCATGTTGTTCTTCGTGATCGCTGTCGCCGTCGTCGATCGGCGCGACGACTGGCTCGACCACGGCGGTTATGCGCTCCTGTCGCTCGTGTGGGCGCTCTGGGTGGCGAGCGCTGCCCTCTCACCCGGCGAATCATCCGTCTTGTCGTGGCCCACACTCGTGCACATCGGCGTCATCAGTTACTCCCTTTACGTTGTTCACTGGCCGATCAGCCTGTTGCTCACCGACCACCGCCTTCAGAGCCATGGCGCCGTGGCCGCCGGCCTCCGGATCGCCGCCTCGCTCCTTGCGGCGGAGATCCTCCACCACGGGCTCGAGCGGCCTGCACGGCGACGCCTCGCCGCGAAACCACTCCCATTGCTGCTCGGTATCTGGGCAGTGGCGCTCGCGCTCGTCAGCGGTGCCGCCCTGGCCCTTCTCTGAGGAGCTGCTCAGGGCAACGGGGCGATGAACACTGCGGCTGGCTGTCCGATGATGAGCATCCGCGCCATTGCCGTCTGCACCGGGCGGGGCAGACGGGGATCGAGTGATGCTCCGAAGAGGTTGGTGTCGACGAGGTCGACAACGTCAGCAAGCCCCGCAGCCTCGAGGCCGTCGATGGCCGACTGACGGAGTTCTGCGTATTCCGCCACCTCGTCCGGCGTGCGCTCATCGACGTAGGCCACCTCCACCGCATCGGGTTTGGCCCGCCACTCGTCGATGTAGGTACCCGTGCTGAGGTGCACCTCGGCGGTGGCCACCGACCGGTCGAGCACACGCTGTGGCGTCACCGGAACCCTGAACGTCTCGTCGACACCGACGTGCAGGCCCGCTCGCTCGAGATCGTTCACCAGCCCGTATCCCTGCGACCCGAAGAAGTACGCGTCGCTCCATGTCACCACGTACCGGCCGGTGGGTCCGTCGGCGGCCCCCACACCCTCGCGAATGGCGGCAACCGTCGGTTCGATCAGCGCGCCCAATGGCGTCGAGAGTCGCTGCTCGGGCGGCTGGGCCACTGCGGCATCGGCGAGCAGCGAGACCATCGAATAGGTCGCGAGCACCGCGCCTCCCACCGCCGCCGTACGCAGCAGAGGTGTGCGTCGTGCGTCGCCCCACCTCCGCCGCAGGACCACGACGAACGTGGCCGCGCTCGAGATCGCCATCAGCACCGTGACGCTCCACGCCCACAGGGTGAGGTAGTACCAGACCTTGCCGAAGATCCGCACCATCGACACCGTTTCGAGCACCAGCACCGCGGCAAGACAGGCGTGCAGGTGCAACAGCGAACGATGCCGGAGTCTCACCGTCACCACCACCGCAACCAGCCACACCCCGAGCATCAGGGCGCCGGGCACCACCGACCGATCGGGCCGGTAGGCGGCATCCACGAACCCGCCGGAGCCGCTCCCGAAGAGCACCTGCCACACGTCGAGGTGCCGAAGCAGCACCGCCACACCCTGCCGGACCCCGATTGGCTCCTCCGACGGGCTGGTGAAGTGCTCCAGCAGCATGCTGATGTTGCCGGGGGTGTGGACCGCCTCGTCGACGAGTGGGGGCAACCACAGCACGGTGCCCACGCCCACGGCCCAGGCGAGGGAACGGCGTACCGACGTGTCGCCACGGCGCCAGCGCATCGACACCACTGCGGCACACACGCCGAACAGCCCAACGCACAGCAGGAGGTAGGGAACATGTGTCTGCGCACAGAGCGAACCCGCCACCACCAGCGGCACCAGCATCAAGTGGTCGCCATCGAGCACCAGCCATGCGGCGAGCACCACCACGGTCCACGCCACCAGCGGCAGGTAGGGGTTCCACGGCTGCGACAGGACTCCCACGCCATAACCCCGCATCGACACGAGGAGCCACACTGCCGTCGCGCCGGTCAGCCACCACCCTCCACGCCGAAAGGCCATGGCCAACGCCGCGCCCAGGGCAGCGATGTTCACCACGATCGCGCCCACCAACATCGACCACGCCGATGCTCCCAGCAGCCGGTACACGGGCGCCACGAGATAGAAGCTCATCGGCCCGGGATGGCTCCCCTGCTCGGGGAACTTCCCGATTCTCCCCGGCAGTCCGATGAGCGGGGTGTGCATGCTGCCAACGTCGCGCACCCTGAACTCGGTCATCGCGAGATCGAGCACGGGGTGGTAGTTCCTGCCGTGCAGCACCACTGCCGCCACCAGCAACGGCAGGCCCACCACCGCAGCACCGGCGAGGCCGACCTGCCAGGAGCGCCACTTCCTCAACGCGACGAGATGCGTGCCCACAGGTCGCGAACTCCCCAGCGAGTCACCAGCAGCATCGACTCGACGATGATCCGGCCCGACATCTTCGACACGCCACGCTCGCGGTCGCGGAACAGGATCGGGGTCTCCACCACCCTGGCTCCGCTGCGCACGAGGCGACGCACCAGTTCGGTGAGGAAGGCGTAGCCCTCCGCGCTGGTGGCTCCGGGGTCGGCAGCCTGCAGTGCCACGGCCCGGTACGCGCGATACCCACTGGTGCAGTCACGGACACGCAGGCCGAGGACGAAGCCCGTGTAACGATTGCCCCACTTCGAGAGCAGCTGACGCCGCAGTGGCCAGTGCACCGTTCCGCCGCCGGGCACATACCGTGATCCCACCACCACGTCGGCTCCCTGCTCGATGAGGCCGAGCATCGTCGGTATCACTGCAGGGTCGTGTGAAAGATCGCTGTCCATCGACACGATCACGTCGTACGCCTGCTCGAATGCGATTTCGAAACCGTGGCGATACGCAGCGCCAAGTCCGAGTTTGCCGGTGCGGTGCAGCACGCTGACGTTGCCCATCTCGGCGGCAGCCGTCTCGGCCAGCTGTCCGGTGCCGTCAGGGCTGTTGTCGTCGACCACGAGGATCTCCACCGTCGGCGCCGCCGCACGTACCGCCGTGAGGAAGCGATGGATGTTGTCGGCCTCGTTGTAGGTGGGGACGACCACGAGCGTGCGCACGGGCCTGCAGGCTAGCGGCAGGGGTTGTCGGGCCTCGTGCACGCTCAGCCGTAGGCTGGCCGGGTGGACCTCCGCGAGCGCCGGGCGCAGCAACATCGACACCCGTGGGAGGCCGCCCGCGCCGGCTTCTTCCGCCGTCTCGTGCGCAACCACGCCAAGCGGACGCCCGCAACCGTCGTCGATGTGGGCGCTGGTGACGGCTGGTTCGCCACCCAACTCCGCACCGACCTCGAGGCGAGCGCCTCCATCGTCTGCTGGGACGCCCACTACACCGCCGACGACCTCGGCGCGGCGCTTCCCAGCGGCATCAGCCGCACCACCCTGCCGCCCTCCCTTGAGGTCGACCTCGTGCTGGCGCTCGACGTGCTGGAGCACGTCCTCGACGACCATGCGTTCGTCGCACAGCAGGTGAAGCCGCTCGTGGCACGCAACGGCATGCTCGTGGTCAGTGTCCCCGCTCACCCGCGCCTGTTCACCTCGCACGACACCGCGCTCGGCCACCATCGTCGGCACACGATGCGTTCGCTGACGGCGCTGCTCGAGCCCCACTTCCAGGTGGTCGAGCGGGGCTCGCTGTTCACATCGCTGCTGCTGCCACGGGCCATTGCGGCGGTCATCGAGAGGATCATCCCGCCAAAGGGTGTTCCCGCTGCCGACAGCGAGTGGCGTCACGGGCGGATACTCACCGCTGTGGTCACCGCAGCACTTGCGGCCGACGGGTGGCTCGGGCAGTGGTGCGCCCGACTTCGCATCCCCCTCCCCGGTCTCAGCGTGTGGGCCGTGTGCCGACCGAAGGAGCACACATGACCCGCTGCACCGTGGTGATCCCCTGCTACAACGAGGCGCTTCGCCTCGATCCTTCGGCCGTGCTGCAACTGGCAGACCTCGCCGACTGCAACGTGCTGCTCGTCGACGACGGCAGCACCGACGGCACCCTCGACCTCCTCAACCGCATCGCCGCCGATGACCACCGGGTTTCGGTCCATCGAATGCCTGCGAACAGTGGAAAGTCCGAGGCGGTGCGCCACGGCCTCCTTGCGGCCATGCAGGCCGACGTCACCCACGTGGGTTTCACCGACGCCGACTTCGCCACTCCCCCGTCGGAGGTGGCACGACTCGTGCGTTGTGCCACCAGCGGCCAGTTCGACGTGGTCATCGGCTCACGGGTGGGTCTCCTCGGCCATCGCATCGATCGCCGACCTTTGCGCCATTACACCGGCCGACTGTTCGCCACGCTCAGCAGCATCGTTCTCGGCTTCGCCGTGTACGACACACAATGCGGCGCAAAGGTGTTCGCCGCCGACGCAGCGCTCTCCCGGGCGCTCGCCGATCCGTTCGTCGGTCGCTGGTCGTTCGATGTCGAGCTGCTCGGCCGCCTTGCGGCGCCCTCCGGCACGAATCGCTTCCTCGAGGTGCCCCTCACCGAGTGGCGGGAGGTGGGAGGTTCGAAGCTCGGCCTCGCAGGTTCCGTTGGCGCGACGCTCGAACTCGTCAGGGTGCGCCGAGCGCTGCGCCACTATTCCGTCACACGCCGCACTTCCGCCACACGACGCTCTTCGGTCAGCCCGACGCGTCGGTGGTGGAAAGGTCGATGACCACCACCCGAACGGGAACGCCATCCGGCCCGGTCGCACTCGCCAGCACAGTCTCACCGTCGACCAAGCGGTCGGCTCCGTCCCCACTGCGCACCTGCAGCGCGAACAACTCGTCGCCGCGACGTCGGCGGTGCTCACCCAACTGCCGTGCGAACGACGCGTCCCCCGCATGAATGGGAGCTCCCGACTCCGTGAGCGCCGCAAGAACGGGCCCGCTGTACGGCTCGGCGAACACCAGATTGGAACCGTCGAAGTAGGTGGGCCCCGGGAGACCCGCTTTCTCGACCTGGTCCATCAACGACCGAATGGCATCGTTGGCCGCCCTCGAATCGTAGGGACCGAGGTCGCTGAGGTGGGACGGAATGTTGGCAGCCACGAGGACGGCGAGAACCCCCACCACGACACGATGACGCGCCACCGATGAGGCGCGCCCCCGCACGAGCCGGATGTCGAGAGAGTTGACCACTGCAACCCAGGTCAACGCCCCGATGGGCCACAGCCACCGCACCTGGTGCGGCGCCAATCCCAACACTCCTGCTGGCATCACGGTGGCCGTGAGCAGCGCCGCCAGCACCGCGACACCTGCGACGAGGAGCGGAGTCGACTCGTCGTGCCGGCGAGCCCGCCACGACGTGAGTGCCAGCGATCCGATGACCCCGAGCGCCACCATCACGCCGAGCGCTGCCCACTCGACGCTGATGAGTCCACGCGGACGCAGCGCGCCATCCGACGAGTATCCGGTCTCAGGAATCGCCGAGGTGAACGAGCCGCGGAGCCACCATGGCGGGGAGGCCAGCACCTGACCCACGAGCCGCACTCCCATCGCAGCTCCCAGCGGCTCCTGGTTCCCGCCGCTGGCCTCCAGCACTCGGGCGATGTTGCCCTTGCCGGTGCCGAACAACTGCTCGATGATCGGCTGCAGCCATGCCACGACGCCGCTCGTCACCACCATGAGCAGCCCACGCCGCCAACCATCCGGCGAACGTCGCCACGCGGCGACGATGCACGCCGCCAACACCACGAGCACGACGTATGTGAAACTGAGATGAGCTCCCATCACGAGACTGCCGACCACCACCGCCCAGGGTGCTGAGGCCCACCTGCCGCCCGCCAGCGCCACACACGCGGCCAGGAATGCGAAGAACGGCAGCACCAGATTGTGGGGCTGCCACGGATCGGCCAGCATCTCGCTGCCGAGCGTGAACCCCAGCGCTGCGGCACCGATGGCCATCAGCGCCTCGCCACGGCGACCGGCGAAGTGCCAGCCCTGGCGTATGGCGAGCACAATGGCAGCGCTGTTGAGGAACGCTGCACCAAGCACGGCGCCGGCACCCACTCCGAATGGCTTCACGAACAAGGCCAGCACGTCGAAGTGGAGCGGGGAAGGGTTGTTGAAGTCGACCCCCGCCGACAGCGACGCCGAGGTCCACGTGCCGAACCACGGGTGGTCGGCCGTCAGCACGTCATGTGCGCGCAGCGCGATGAGACCGTTGTCGCCGAGCGGTGCCCGATGGGCCACCAGCAGTCGTATGGCAGCCAGCACCACCGGCAGCACTGCCGCCACGGTGATCGCCGCGGATCGCCGATCGAGACGGGGCACGGGCACGAGCGACGATGCTACTGCGCCACCTGCAGACGCCACGGCTACGATGCCCTCGGCCATGCGTCAGGTTCCCGCTTCCTCCGTCGTCGGCTCGTTCGCCGATCACCTGCTGGCGGATGACCTTCCCGACCTGCCTCGAGCCCACCGCAGCGCGGTGGTCGAGTTCGTCTGCCACCGGGTCGACACGCTGCCGAGTTTCACCCGTTTCGGGGTGCTCGCCATCGGCTCGGTGTTCCGGGTCCTCCTTGCCCTGCCGGGCGGCGGCACCATCGCTGCCGTGGTGATGCGGCTGCCGATTCCGTTCGTCGCCGAGTACCCCAGGCTCATCCGTTCGCTTGGCTTCGCCTACGTGTGGGAACACTGGCCCGACACCTCTCCCACCGGCGCACCGTCGGAGGTCGCACGATGATCGCCCAGCAGGCGACCGCGCAGATGGAGGCCGACATCCTCATCATCGGAAGCGGCGCAGGTGGAGCCACCACTGCGGCCGTGCTGGCCGAGGCTGGGTTCGATGTACTGGTCGTCGAGGAGGGCGCATGGGTCGAGCAGGGCGCCGTCGTGCCGTTCTCGCTCGATCAGATGGAACAGCAGTACCGCGCGGGTGGCGTCACCGTGGCGCTGGGCCGACCCGCCCTGGCCTACACGGAGGGCCGCTGCGCCGGAGGCGGCACCGAGGTGAACAGCGGGCTCTATTGGAGGCCGCCGGGAGAACTGCTCGAACGGTGGCAGCGAGACTTCCGCATCGTCGACTTCGAACCGACTGAACTCCTCTCGATCGCCGATGAGGTGGAGACTGCCATCAACGTGCGCACGGTGCCTGCCGCCCACAGCGCAGCGAGTGAAGTGCTGCGCAGCGGTGCGGCGGCGCTGGGCTGGCAGGCAGGTGAGGTACCGCGGTGGATGACCTACCCGCACGGTACCGATGCCACCAAGGGCGAACGCCAGTCGATGACCCGCACCTACCTTCCGCGTGCCGCCGCTGCCGGTGCCCGCATCGCGGTGGGCTGCAGGGTCGACCACCTCGACCACCAGAACGGTTCGGCGACGAGTGCTGCCATCACGCTGTCCGACGGAACGAAGGGCACCATCCGCTTCGGCGCCGTGTTCGTGTGCGGTGGCGCCATCCAGACCCCCGCCATTCTCCAGCGGTCACGAATCGCCGGTCACATCGGCAAGTCGCTGGCGGTGCACCCGACGGTGAAGTTGGCGGCACGCTTCGCCGACGAGCTGAACGTTCCCGACGACGTGCCCGTGCATCAGGTGAAGGAGTTCGCCCCGCACCTGTCGTTCGGAGGGTCAGCCAGCAACCCGGGCCTCGTGGCCCTCAGCCTGCTCGATCAGTGGCCGACGTTCCGGAAGTACGTCACCGACTGGCGCCGAATGAGCGTCTACTACGCGGCCATCACCAGCGAGGGCAGAGGTCGCGTCACCAGCGTGCCGAGACTCGCCGACCCGATCGTCACCTACCGGCTCACCCACCGCGACCGCGAACTGCTCAGGAGCGGCCTCGCCAGACTCGCCCTCCTCATGCTGGAGGCCGGCGCCACGGACGTGTTCCCCTCGTTCAAGGGTGCTCCGAGGGTGAGGACGCGACGCGACCTCGCAGCGATGCAGCACGCGTTCAGTGCTTCCAAGGCGACGGTCATGACCGTGCACCTGTGCAGCACCGTACCCATGGGCGAGCTCACCGAACGGTGCGGCGCCGATTCGTTCGGTCGAGTGCACGGAATGCGCAACGTGCACGTGAACGACGCCTCCCTGCTGCCCACCGCGCCGGGTGTGAATCCGCAGGCGTCAGTGATGGCGTTCGCCATTCGCAATGCGCGTCGATTCGCCGCCTCGGGAGGCTCACGTGGCTGAGAAATGGGTCGCACCGCACACCACGGTGGTGACGGGCGCCAACGGTTGGCTCGGAAGGGCGCTCGTTCACCGACTCGTCAACGATCCTTCCCGCGAACGGCTCCGGCTGCTGGCGCACAGCACTGCCGAACGTGAGGCGCTCGAGTCGTTCACCGCCGGTCGCCGCGGGGTCGACATCGTCGTTGGCGACATCTCGCGCGCCGACACCGCGCGCCGACTCCTCAGCGGGGTCGGCGCGAACACCGACGTGCTGCACACGGCAGGCATCATTCATCCGAAGCGGGTGCGCCAGTTCACAGAGGTGAACGCCAACGGAAGCCGCCACGTCGCTGAGGCAGCGCTCGATGCCGGGGTGCGACGTCTCGTGCACGTCAGTTCGAACAGTCCCTTCGGCACGAATCCCGACCGCGACGACACGTTCCGTGCCGACGAGCCCTTCAACCCGTACCTCGGGTACGGACGCAGCAAGATGCTCGCCGAGCTCGCCGTCGCCGATGGAGTCCGCGCCGGGCTCGATGCCACCATCGTGCGGCCGCCATGGTTCTACGGACCGTTCCAGCCGCCGAGGCAGACCACCTTCTTCCGCATGATCCGCTCCGGAAAGTTCCCGGTCATCGGCAAGGGCGACCAACGGCGGTCGATGGTCTACGTCGAGAACCTCGTCGATGGTGTGCTGGCGGCAGAACTCACGCCCGCGGCGCGCGGCAAGGGGTACTGGATCGCCGACGCCCGGCCCTACACCGTGGCGGAGATCGTCGAGACGGTCGGACGGGCCCTCGTCGACGAAGGCCTCGGCGTGAAGCCGAACAGCACGAAGCTCCCGACACTCGCCGCTCGTGTGGCCGAGACCGGCGATCGGGTGTTGCAGGCAGTCGGCATCTACCAACAGCAGCTCCACGTGCTCGGCGAGATGGGCCACACGATTGCGTGCGACATCACCCAGTCCACCACCGATCTCGGCTACTCGCCCGCCGTCGACCTCTACGACGGTATGCGCGCCAGCATCCGCTGGTGTCTCGAACAAGGACTCGAACTGTGACCACCAGTCTCGTCACGGGCGGAAGTGGCTATTTCGGCTCACTGTTGGTTCGCCACCTTCTGTCGGCGGGTCACACGGTGCGGGTGCTCGACCTCAACGACGCCGACGACCGACCACCCAACGTTGAGTTGGTGCAGGGCGACATCCGCACTCCGAGCGTCGTGGCATCGGCCGTCGACGGAGTCGACATCGTGTTCAACAACGTCGCCCAGGTGCCGCTGGCGAAGGATGCCGAACTGCTGCGCACCGTCAACGTCGACGGCACCGTCGAGTTGCTCGCCGCGTCCGCCCGGGCCGGCGTGCGAAAGGTCGTCCACACCTCGTCGAGCGCAGTCTTCGGAATTCCACGCAGCAATCCCGTGATGCCGACCACCGTGCCGTCACCTGCGGAGGAGTACGGCGATGCCAAGCTCGCCGCAGAGTGGGCCTGTCTCGCCGCCGTGCGCGACGGACTCGACGTGTCGATCGTGCGCCCGCGGACCATTCTCGGCCACGGTCGTCTCGGCATCTTCGGCATCCTGTTCGAGTGGGTGGCCGACGGCGCCGACATCTTCGTGCTCGGCAGGGGCGACAACCGCTACCAGTTCGTCCACGCCGACGACCTCGCACAGGTGTGCCTCCTCGCCGGCGACACCGCTGGGCCTGCGGTGTTCAACGCCGGCACCGACCGGTTCGGCACCATGCGCGAGTCACTCGAGGCGCTCTGCACGCATGCGGGCACGGGCTCGAAGGTCCGTTCGCTGCCCGCCGGGCCCACCGCCTTCGCGATGAAGTCCGCCGCACGTCTGCATCTCGCTCCGTTCGCGCCGTACCACTGGCTGATGTACAGCAAGTCACTGTGGTTCGACATCGAGCACGTGCAGCAGGGCCTCGGCTGGCAGCCGCGCTATTCGAACGCCGAAATGCTGGCCGACAGCTACGACTGGTTCCTCGGCAACCGCGCCTCCACCACCGGTGGCGGCAGGAGCCACCATCGCACGACGGCGAAGCAGGGTGCCCTGAAGGTGCTCAAGGCTTCCACCCGGTTACTTCCGCGCTGAACGCATCACCTCTCCGTGCAGGCCACGGAGCACGCCGGTGGCCGAGGCCTCCCACGTGAGCGTGCGGGCACGCATCAACGCTGCCTCGCCGAGACGGGCCCGTCGGTCGTCGTCGAGCAGCACGTCGGCGAGAGCATCGCCGAGTCGGTCGAGCGGGGCCAGCACTCCGGTGACGCCGTCCACCACGCTGCTGCGATGGCCCCGGATGTCGGTGGCCACTGTCGGCGTGCCGCAGGCCGCCGCCTCGGTGAGCGTCAGGCCCCAACCTTCCGCCAGTGAGGCGCTGGCCACCACCCACGCCGACCGGTACAGGTCGATCAGTTCGGGATGCGAAAGCCGGCCTGCAAGTGTCACCCACTCGCCGGCCCCGTGATGGGCGATACGTGCCTCCAGTTCACCGCGCAATGGGCCGTCGCCCACCAGGACCAGCCGCAGTGTGGGAACGCGGCGGCGGGCCACCACGGCGGCCTCGATCAATTCGTCCTGTCGCTTCACGTGGGCCAACCGTCCGACACACACCACCGTCGGTACATCCGCCCTGCTGCCACCGGGCTGGAACATCTCGTCGGTGCCGTTGGGAACTGCAACCACGCGGTCGGGTCTGAAGCCGAGTTCGAGCAGTTCGTCGCGGGTCGCGTCGCTCGGGGTCATGGTGAGCGTGCGTCGGTAGAACGGCGGCGCAATGCGGCTCTCCAGCGCCCGTCCGAGGCCAGCGAGGGGCCGCGGCATGATCTGGTTCCACATCGGTCCGTGCACGTGGTGGAGGAACGTGATGCGGGGCTTGCGGCACCACACGGGACTGAACCACGGCACACCGTTCCACACCTCCACCAATGCGTCGTACGAGCGTGGGTGTGCCACGGTGTGCACCACGGCGCGAGGAAACACCGAGTAGCGACTCCCCCGTCGCACCACCCGGTATCCGTTTCGTTCGGCCGTCGTCGGCACACCCGTGGCGAACGAGGTCCGATGCACCACATCGAGGCCCGCCGCCGACCATCGGCGTTCGAACTGGTCGGCATGCACCTCCGAACCACCCGCCTCGGCATCGTCGAGGTCGCGCCACGCCAACACCAGCACCCTCCGCACTCCGACGCCACGCATCTCGGCCGCCATGTCGGCAATCGAGAGGGCCCCGCTACCGGCCGAACCCGAAGTGCTCGATGCGCCGCCGCCTGATGTCTCCATGCCCTGCCGACGCTAGCCAACCGTTCGTGAAGTCGGCTGCTACCGATGATCGGTCACTAGCATCGCCCACCGTGATGTCCTCCACTGCTCCAGCACCGTTCGTGCTCGGTGGAAGGCTGCGACTGGCGTGGAACCGGGCAGCGGCGTGGTCGGCCGCTGCCGTTGTCGCAGTGATCGCCCTGCCATTGCGCGGCCTGTTCCTGTCCACCGGCAGCAGCATGGAGGAAGGCTTCATGCTGGTGTTTCCGTACCGACTCAACCAGGGCGACGTACCGAACCTCGACTTCCTGCACCTGTACGGCCCCTTCTCCATCCATGTGCTTGCCGGTTGGTACCGGGTGTTCGGCTACACCCTCGAGTCGCAACGCGTGTTCGGCCTCATCCAACACCTCGGCATCATCACCGCTCTCTACTGCATCGCCCGCGCCTGGGGCCACCTCACTGCCACCATCACGGCGATCACCGTCACACTGCTCGTGCTCACACCCATCGGTCTCTCGGCCTTGGCGTGGGAGGGCGGCGTCGCCCTCGGTCTCTGGAGCCTCGCCTTCGGGCTGCGCGCGATGCACACCGATGGAACCACCCGTCGAAATGCACTCGCTGTTGCCGGCCTGCTCGCCGCATTCGCACTCGGCTACCGACCCGACCTGGTGATTGCCCTGGCCTTGGCCCACGGTTGGCTGCTGTGGCGGCGCCGGGCAACATCATCCACGCTCGCGCCGGTGGCACTCGGCCTCGCGATCGGGTTCGTGCCCTCCATCGTGCATGTCGCCATGGCGGGCGTTGGCAACAGCATCCAAGGGATGTTCCTCGATCCGGTCCTCCACCTGAGACCCGGCCGGGAACTGCCCCGACCACCCGGTTTCGGCCGCATCGACGGCGCTTTGCAGGCCGTGGCAGAGGGTCCCCTCGATGCTCCATGGTGGCGTCTCCCCGCGCTGGGGGCGGCGCACCAACTGTTCCTCTGGTTCTTCGTCGTCATTGCGGTCGCCGTGACCCTGCCCGTGGTGGCGAGGCGACTGATGCGGTCGAGCACCACTCCCCTCGCGAGCGTTCTCTTCGGAGCCTCCCTGTTCGGTCTCGGCATGTTGCCGCAGGCGCTCCAGCGCCCCGACAGCACCCACCTCGCATGGGGGTCGTGCGTGTCGTTCGCTCTCCTCCCGTGCCTCGTGGTGGAGGTGCTGCGACGCCGCAACCACCGCGACCGGCTTCGACGAAACGCCCCTGTCGTCGCAGCGCTCGCAGTGGGCGCCGTCATGTTCATCGTGTGCCCCTTCTTCACCTACCGCTACTACTTGCTCCAGTCGCGCATCAGCGTCGGCAGCAAGCCGGGCGGTTTCGAGGTGCACCGCGACGATCGTCGGTTCTACTTCGGCAACGCAGCCCTGCAGCACGCCAGTCAGGACGCCATCGACGACCTCCAACGGCTCTCGAAGCCGGGCGAACGCCTGCTCGTCGGACCCGCCGATCTCAGCCGCACCATCTACAGCGACGTGGTGTTCTACTACCTGTTCCCCGAGCTCGTACCGGCCACGTATTTCATCGAAATGGACCCGGGCCTGGCCGATCGGCCCGGCTCGCGGCTCGCAGCCGACGTTGCCTCGGCCGACTGGTTGGTGCTCACCAACTTCTGGACCGGATGGTACGAGCCGAATGCCTCGATCCAGTTCGGCAGCGATGAACCCAACACTGTCGTCGCCGATCACTTCTGCCTGGTCGGCAACTACGACGACGCACTCGTGATGCTGTACCAACGGTGCGAGAGGGGCGACGGTGTGAGTCCGGCGGGCATCGGCCTCGGAGCCCAGCGCAGAGCCGACCTCGATGCGGAGATCGCGAAGCGAGCGAAGGGCTGATCAGCCGAGCGGGAGCCGACGCCACACGGGCCCCGGCACATGGCGCAACGCCATGAAGACGTAGCGCAGCACTCCCGGTGCCCACACCATCCGGCGCTTGGCACGGAGGCCCTTCGCCGTCACCTGTGCGACCTTCTCGGGTGTGGTTGCGAAAGGTGCGGCCTTCCTTCCAGCGGTCATCGCGGAATGCACGAAGCCCGGCCGAACCACCAACACGTGCACGCCTTCCGCCGCGAGACCGTCGCCGAGGCCCTGTGCGAAACCGTCGATGCCGGCCTTGGTGCCGCCGTAGACGGGATTCGCCGCACGAACACGTTCGCCGGCAACGCTGCTGAGCATCACGATGGCACCGTGACCCTGGGCCCGCATGCGGTTCGCCACGGCAATGGTGGCCGTCACGGTTCCGGTGAAATTGATGTGAGAGATCTCGGCGGCGGTGGCCACTTCCCGAGACGTCACCTCACCCTCCCCGAGCAGTGCAAAGGCAACCACCGCAAGGTCGATGTCGCCATGCCGCGTCGCCACGTCGGCCACCATCGCCTCGTGACTTGCAGTGTCGGATCCGTCGAAATGCACCACATCGACGGTCAACGAACTGTGCCGCAGTCCGGCCGCAGCCCTCTCGCCCTTCTCCATGTTCCGGCACGCAAGCACCACCGTCCTCGTCGCGGGTGTCAGTAGTTCACGCACGATGGCAAGGCCGATGTCGCTGGTACCGCCCAGCAGCAGGATGCTCTGTGGTTCTCCGAGGGCATTGTCCATGGGTGCTCCGTCAGTCGGTCGTGTCGTCGGTCGGTACGTGGGCGGGTGGGTCAGGCGGTGAGGCCGAGACGGCGGCTGAGGTCGCTCTGCCAGACGCGTTCCGGATCGACAGCGTCGCGTACGGCCTTCCATTCCGGGAGCCGCGGGTAGCCGCGACGAATGGCCTCGGCGGTGGTGTGGGCGTCCTTGGCGAAGTAGTGCCGACCACCTGCATCCAGCACCACACGGTCGAGACCATGGAGCAGGTCGCCGAGTCCGTGCGATGCCCCGGGAACATCGAGCGCGAGGGTCCAGCCGGCCGTCGGAAAGCTCAGCGGCGCGCTGTTCGCTGCACCGAATCGCTTCAGCACAGCGAGGAAGCTCGCCGCGCCGCTCGCCGAGAGCCGTTCGATGACGGTGCGCATGGCATCCTCCTCACCGAACGGGACCACGAACTGGTATTGCACCATTCCCTTGGCGCCGTACAGCCGGTTCCAGCGTCCCACCATGTCGAGCGGATGGAAGAAGGCGCCGATCGACTGCACCTCGCGCTCGCGATGGCGCGGCGCCTTCCGGAACCACACCTCGTTGAACGCTGCCACGGTGGCGTGGTTGAGCACTCCCATCGGTGGCACCAGCGGCGGCACCGACACGAGCTGCCGCGGCCCATACGCGAGTGGCGCCGAGGCCGCCTTCGCGTCGAGTTGGTCGGGGGTGGCGTGGTCACCCCGGCTCAGCACGCTTCGTCCGAGGCTGCTGCCCTTCGCCACGAGGTCGATCCACGCCACGCTGTACCGATACTGGTCGTCACCGTCGCTCATGGCTGCGAACAACGACTCGAGGTCTGCGATTCGCGTGGTGTCGACCGACATGCGGCTCGTGGCGATCGGAAGCAGGGAGATCGTCGCCTCCAGAATCGCACCGGTGAGCCCCATGCCGCCGATGGTGGCCCAGAACAGGTCGGCCCGGGTGTTCGGCGTCACTACGTCGACAGTGCCGTCCGCCAGCAGAAGGGTGATCGAGCGAACGTGATTGCCGAACGAGCCCTCGACGTGGTGATTCTTTCCGTGGATATCGCTGGCGATCGCCCCGCCGATGGTGACGAAACGTGTTCCCGGCGTGACTGGCACGAAGAAGCCCCGTGGCACGATCACCCTCAACAGTTCGTCGATGCTCACTCCGGCCGGTACCGACACCGTGGCCGTCGCCGGGTCGAGCACGGCATGGTGCGCCGAGCCGAGCAGACGCAACACCAGGCCGCCGGCGTTCTGCGCCGCGTCGCCGTAGCTTCGGCCGAGCCCGCGCACCAGTGCTCCACGGTCGCCGGCCTCCTTCAGGGCAGCCGCCACCTCGTGCCCCGGCACGTCGAGAACGTCAGCGACTGACGGGTTCGTCCGACCCCATCCTGTCAGCGAGATGCGACTGCTGCGGGTCATGGCTTCAGTATGGCCATTCCGGGTCGCGTCCGGTGATCGCCTTCAGCACGCCACCCAACTTCACCGTGATGAGCACTTTCACAAGCAGGTTCTTCACGAACCAGGGCAGTTGACACACCAGCCGTGCCGCGTTCATGGCGCGACTGCCCGGCGTACCGTCGAGGTCGAGGCGGAACTCGGTGAGCGACCGTGAGCGGCCGACGTAGCGGAAACTGCGGCTCAACAGCAGTTCCCTCAGAATCGCCAGCGTCACGCCCACCGATGAGAACGAGTCGTGGATGAGCATGGTGCCACCGGGCGTCACTCGCTCGCCCCACTCCACGATGTCGGTGCGCGCCGGCGCGTACCGGTGCGCTCCGTCGATGTAGAGCACGTCGATGGATCCCTCCACCTGCGAGTGCGCCCGGTCACTGAACTCGCGAACGTGGCGAACGCGGTTGGCCACCCCGGCGCTCTCGAGATTGGCCATGAAACGCGCGTGGTCGCCCGCTGCTTGCTCGACGAATCCCTCGATCTCCTGCGGCCCACGGTCGTTGCCGGCATGTGGATCGATCGCGACCACCGACACACCCTCGGGTGCGCCGTGGGCGAGCACGATGGTGCTGCGACCCTGAAAGCTGCCGATCTCGACGATGCGATCTCCCGCTCGGGTCGATGCCGCGGCACGGAAGAGACGTTCCGCCTGATCTCGGCTCATCCACCCCTGCACGTCCCGCACCAGCGCGAGCGCTTCCTCGAACGTCACGCCGGCCGTCATCGCAGGTACACCCCCAGACCGAACACCACGGCCCACACCACGCCGAGTATCTGCAGCGTGCGGTCGGAGACGAAGATCTCCTCGGGAGCAGCGCCATGGCCCTGTTCGAGGATCAGCGTGTAGCGCAACAGCGCAGTGGCCATCGGCACGATCGACAGTTCGTAGAAGGGCCAGGTGGCGCCGCTCAGCTCCTTGGTGTCGAACGCCCAGATGCAGTAGGTCACCAGCGCTGCACCCAGGCTCACGCTCAGCACGATGCGAAGGAAGCCGAGTGTGTAGTCGTCGAGCGACGAACGTGCGGCACCTGCATGGTCGCCGTACTCGCGAAGCTCGGCGTACCGCTTGCCGGTGACGATGAACAGTGAGCCGAACGAAGTGGTGAGCACGAACCACGTACTCATGTTCACCTCGGTGGCTACTGCGCCCGCAACAGCTCTCAGCACGAAACCCGCCGCCACGGCGACGAGGTCGACCACGGCGACGTGCTTGAGTGCCGAACTGTAGAGAGTGGTGAGCGTCACGTACCCCAGCGTCACCAGCCCCAGTTTCCAGTGCACGGCGAACGCGAGACCGATTCCCGCCAGCAGGAGGCCCGTCCCCACCACCCTCGCCGTGGGCAGCGCCACCTGCCCGCTGGCGATCGGCCGCATCCGTTTCTTCGGATGCTGACGATCCGCAGCCACGTCGTGGATGTCGTTCCAGTAGTAGGTGCCGCTGCTGGCAAGACAGAACGCGACGAACGCCAGCAGTGTTCGCCACAGGAACGGCCAATTGTCGAGCACGCCGGCGCTCCCCGGCGCCGCGAACACGAGCACGTTCTTCAGCCACTGTTTCGGGCGAGCGGCTTTCAACAAGGCGCGCATCAGGCTTCGAACTCCAGCGGCACGTGGCTCAGCGTCATACCCGTCACCAGCGTCGGGTGGTCGGCACGAGCCAGGAGTTCGCGGTCGCCGGCGCTGTCGCCATAGGCCCAGACCGGAGCGTCACCGAGGCCGCACGATGCGAGCCAGGCGTCGAGGCGGCGCACCTTCTCGGCGGCTCGACAGTTCGCGCCGTCGAGGCCGTCCCCGAATCGGTCACCGTTGCGCAACGGCTCGGCGCACAGCACACCATCGACACCGAGCCGCCTGCCGAGCGGACGGAGATAGGGGCTCAGCGATGCAGACACGAGCACGATGCGATGCCCCATTCGTTGGTGCCATCGAAGCCTGCCCAGCGTGTCGGCTCTCAGCCAGCCGGCCTCGACCTCGGCGGCGAAGGCCTCACCGGCCGCTTCCACCTGCGCCACGGCACGGCCTCGCAGCACTCCGCCGACGATGAGTTCCTTGAAGGCGTCGCGGTCGCGCCGCACCATGGCGCTCACCGTCCGTGCCGGGCGTCGAGCCAGGGCGGTGGCCATCCCTTGCCAGCCTCCCACTTGCACCAGGAACGGTCGCACGCAGTCGCGGACCGTCAGGGTGCCGTCGACGTCGAATGCTGCCACGTCGACTGCGGTGCTCATCGGAGACCCTCGATCATCGACCAGAAGTCTGGCCAACTCTTGGTCACCACATCGGGATTCTCGATCACGATGCCGCTCGAGCCGAGCCCCACCAGTGCGAACGCCATGGCCAGACGGTGATCGTGATGGGTCTGCAGTGTGGCGGAATGCGGTGCACTCTGCCGCACGACGATGCCATCTCGGTTGTCGGAAGCGTCGATGCCCGCCTTGCGCAGTTCCCCGCACAGGTCGCCCAGGCGATCGCTCTCCTTGTTGCGGATGAAGCCGACACCGTGGATGTCGGTGGTGCCGGAGGCGAACGCTCCGACAGCTGCCAGAGTGGGCACGAGGTCCGACAGGTCGACCATGTCGATCTCGATACCGTGCAACGGCCCGGTGCGGCTCACCGTGGTACCCGTGGCGTCCTGGCGGACATCGCACCCCATCCGAGCGAGCACCGAACAGAACGAAGCGTCACCCTGAACCGAGTGGTCGGTCAGACCGGGCACGGTGACGGTCCCTCCGCAGATGGCGGCCGCAGCGAGCGGGTAGCCGGCAGAGCTCGCGTCGGGTTCGATGGCGTACTCGCATGCCGTGTATCGGCCCGACGGGACCGTGATGATGCGATCTCCCAGCTGCACGCCGGGTACGCCGAACGAGGCCATCACCGCAGCGGTGATGCGAACGTACGGCCGCGACACGAGCGGCGTGGTGAGCACAACGCGAAGGCCGTTCGGGAAGTACGGGGCCACGAGCATCAGCGCAGTGAGGTACTGGCTGCTCACATCGCCCCGCAGTTCGACCTCGTCGACCGTCACGTCGACCGGCCCCTGCACCGTCACTGGCAGGTGGCCCACGCCATCGCGACTCTGCACCGAGACGCCCAGCCGGGAGAGTGCGTCGTGGAGCGGCGCCATCGGTCGGCGACGCAGCGGCGGCTCACCGTCGATGGTGTACGGCCCCGGGCCGAGCACTGCCACGGCAGTGAGGAACCGCGACGTCGTACCGGCGAGGCGCGTCGGCAGGGTCAGCGGCCCCTTGCGGAAACGACCGACACCACCTCGCACCGTCACGACGGTGCCGTCGCGATCGAGCTCCAGGCCCAGCACCTGCAGGCACTGGAGCATCGCCTCGGTGTCGTCGCCATCGGGCACCGACGTCAACACCGACTCGCCATCGGCGAGCGCTGCGCACACGAGGGCACGGTTGGCGATGCTCTTCGAACCCGGCACCTCCACCACGGCATCGATGGGCGAGCCGAGCGGCGCGACGCGATAGACGTCCACCAGCGCCTCAGCTCAGCCGCTGCACGGCGGGTCGGTAGCCGCGGGCCATCAGGCCACCGCGGTAGAGCTCGACATTCGCGGCATCGACGAGGATCACGGCGACACCGCGGTTGCCCTCCACGCTGTGCACCACCTCGAAGCTGGAGATGTTGACGCCCAATTCGGCGGCAAGAGTGAACACCTCCGCAGCAGCGCCCGGGCGGTCGGGAATCGGGATGCGGACCTCGCAGAGTTCACCTGGCTGGGTTCCCTTCACCGGGAGGTTCGCGCGCGCGTCGCGTGCCTTGCTGAGCAAGCGCTGGAGTTCGGCTCGGTCCTCCCCTTCCACGACGGCCCGCATCCTCGACAGACCACCGATGAGGCCGTCGAGAGCCGACAGGATCGCATCGCGATTCTCCGCGCAGATGTCGAGCCAGATGTGCGGGTGTCCGCTCGCGATGCGAGTCATGTCGCGGAAGCCTCCGGCGGCCAGACGCAGCAGTGCGGCATGCTCCTCGGCACGGTCGCTGGCGAGGCCCATCAGTGTTGCGGCCGTGAGGTGCGGCACATGGCTGATCACGGCAACCGTCTGGTCATGCCGCTCCGCCGTGAGTGCCACCACATCGGCGCCCATCTCGGCCACCACCGAGGCCACCTGTGCAAAGGTCTCGTCGGCGGTGGTCACCGAGGGGGTCAACACCCACACCGCCCCCGCGAACATCGTCGGGTCGGCGCCATCGAGGCCCTCGAGTTCGCTGCCCGCCATCGGGTGGCCTCCGACGAACCGCGGGTCGTCGATGGCCCTCACGATGGCCGTCTTCACGCTGCCGACATCGGTCACCAGCCCGCGCGTGGCGGCGAGCGCCACCCGAACCTGACCCTCGAGGCTCAACACCGGTGTGGCGACGAAGGTGATCTCGGCATCGGGATCGAGACCGACGGAGCCGATGATGCCCATCGACAGCGCACGCTCGCACCGCTCGCTTCGCTCGTCGGTCCCGCTCACAGCCCATCCCCGCTCGGTGAGCGCGCTGGCAATCGAGCCACCGATGAGCCCGAGGCCCGCGACGTTCGCCCTCCGAGTGCCCGACACGAGGGGTCAGCGTATCGGCCGACGAGTGTCGGCGACCGATTCCACCAGCGCTCTCAGCTCGGCACTCGAGAGTTCACGCCACTGCCCGGGACGCAACTGCGGGTCGCGAAGCGGGCCGACACGCACGCGGACGAGACGCTCGACGGGATGCCCCACTGCCTCGCACATCCTGCGAACCTGCCGGTTGCGGCCCTCGTGGATGGTGATCCGCAACACACCCGGTTCGGGCTGGCTCACCTTTGCGGGTGCCGTCATCCCGTCCTCGAGCTCGATGCCCTCACGGAGGCGACGCAGCGACCCACCGCTCACGTGGCCGGTCACCGTGGCGAGATACTCCTTCTCGACCCCATGACTGGGGTGAGCGATGCGATTCGCCAGGTCTCCGTCGTTCGTCAGGAGGAGCAGACCCTCCGTCGCAACGTCGAGTCGGCCGACCGGGTACACCCTCGGCTCGGCAGGCACGATCTGCACGACCGTGGGCCGGCCCTGCGGATCACTCGCGGTCGTCACCACTCCGGTCGGCTTGTTGAGCAGGTAGTACACGAGTCCCGGCTTCGTGCCGATGGGAACTCCGTCGACTTCCACCAGGTCGACCTCGGTGTCGACTCGTCGACCCAGTACTGCCACCTCGCCATTCACCGTCACCCTTCCGGACGAGATGAGGTCCTCGCACACGCGACGGCTACCCCAGCCACGCGTGGCGAGCACCTTCTGCAGCCGCTCCCCCTGCGGGAGTTCGGCTGACGCGGCAGCCCACTGCTCCCACAGCGGCGGCTCCACCTCGCGCCGCTCAGGCCCGGGGCCGTCAGGCACGGGCGTCCGACGGAGGGTCGACTCGCAGGCCGTGCTCCAGCGCTTCCACCACATCGGCACCCGGCACGAAATCGGCGATCGGCGGCAGGTCTGCCAACGAGAACAGCCCCAACTTCTCCAGGAACTGAGGCGTGGTGCCATAGAGGATCGCCTGCCCGGGTCCCGTGTCTCGCCCCACCTCGGCAACGTAGCCACGTGCCTGGAGGGTGCGGATCACCCCGTCAGGATCGACGCCTCTGATCGACGCGATCTGCAGCCTGGAGAGCGGTTGCTTATAGGCGATGATCGCCAACGTCTCGAGCGCGGCTCCGCTCATTCGTGCTCGCTGCCCGTCGAGCAGGAACCGTTCGACGTACGGCGCCATGTCGGCAACCGACTGGTATCGCCAGCCCCCTGCCACTTTCACCAGCTCGAATCCGTGGCCTGCGTCGCGGTACGCACTCGCCAACTCCTCGCACAGATGGTCGACCATGACCGTCGGCTGCTCGAGCAACTGCGCCAGCAAGTCGCTTGGAACCGGCTCGACGGCCACCATCACGATGGCCTCGATGGCGCGGACGGTGTCGGCTCCGAGAGCGCCCGGGTTGGTTGCGTCGGCGTCGGTCACGTTCATCCCTCGTATTCATCGCTGTAGGAGTCGAGCGGCACGCCGCCTGCATCGACATCGCGGTCGGCAACCCACACCACGTCGATGTCGCCGAAGCGTTCCGTTTGATCGAGTTCGACGAAGCCCTGCTTGAAGAGTTCGAGCAGCGCGAGGAATCGGACGATCACCTCGAGTCGCTCCACCAGTCCATCGGTGAGACGCCGGAACGAGATGCGGCCGACGCGTGGCAGTTCGTCGACGAGTTCGGCAACCGCGTCGGCCACGCTCGCCCGGATGGGGGCCACGTGGAACAGGTCGATGCGCGGCATCGGTTTCGGCGTGACGGCTCGCAGGAAGGCTCGTTGGATGCGCTGCGGCGACACTCCGTCGAGCAGGTCGGGCATCAGCCCCTCGAAGCGCTCGTCGGCCCCGGCTCCGCGTGGAAAGGTCCGGTCGGCGTCGTCGGCGAGGCGAGCGAACACCGCTGCGACGTCCTTGAACGTCTTGCACTCGAGCAGCCGAGCGAGGAGGAGATCTCGCTCCTCCCACAGTGCCAGTTCGTCGTCGAGGTCGATGTCGTCCCGACCTGGCAGCAATCGCCGTGCCTTCAGTTCGACGAGGGTCGAGGCGATCAGCAGGAACTCCGTGGCGATGTCGAGATCGAGCCCCTGCATCCGCTCGATCTCCGCCAGATAGGCGTCGACGATGTTGCTCAGCGACACCTCGTAGATGTCGACCTGTTCCTTCAGGATGAGGTGCAGGAGTAGGTCGAATGGACCTTCGTAGACCGCAGTGGAGACCTCGACACCCATCGAGCCGAGCGTACCCGAACCGTGTGCCAGCAAAGGATGCCCACGGACGGCGCCTGCAATTCCGGCGCCACTCCGCGAACGTGGCACTAGCCTCGCAGCCCGTGACACGCGTGCTCTCCTGCATCCAGCCCACCGGTGAGGTCCATCTCGGCAACTATCTCGGCGCGCTCCGCAACTGGGTGAGTGGCCAGCACGAGAAGGATGCCTTCCACGGCATCGTCGATCTGCACGCCCTCACCATCACCGACACGCCGGGGCTGCTCGGTCGCAACACCATCCAGTTGGCGGCGATGCTGTTCGCCGTGGGACTCGACCCCGACGTGGCCACGGTGTTCGTGCAGAGCCATGTCACGGAGCACAGCCAGCTCGGCTGGATCATGGAGTGCACCGTCAGCTACGGCGAGCTCAGCCGCATGACCCAGTTCAAGGACAAGGCAGCCAAGCGCGAGGCCGACTTCGTCAGCGCCGGCCTGTTCACGTATCCCGCGCTGCAGGCCGCCGACATCCTCCTCTACGACACCGAC
>CAZQPJ010000008.1:0-24881 GCA_964595105.1 uncultured Bifidobacterium sp. | reverse complement strand
CAATGCACCGAGATTGTCGGAGAACTGTTGGCCCACGGCGCGGGTCCCGTGCTGCTCACCCGGGTCGACGACGACACGGCGGCGGCCGTGATGGCGGCGCACCCCGATGGCGATCGCCGTGCGGGTGGCGTGCTGTGGCGCCGCCCAGTGCCGAACCGCACCTCGAGGGTGTTGGTCATCAGCGCAGGCACCAGCGACGTGCCCGTGGTCGACGAATGTGTGCTCACCCTGCAGGCGTTCGGCTTCCACCCCGACCGCCTCACCGATGTGGGCGTGGCCGGACTGCACCGACTGCTGGCCCATCTCGACCGAGTCACCTCGGCCGACGCCGTGGTGGTGGTGGCAGGTATGGAGGGAGCGCTGGCCAGCGTGATCGGCGGACTCACCTCGGTACCCGTGGTGGCGGTGCCCACCAGCGTCGGATACGGCTCGGGCCTCGACGGCGTCACGGCGCTGTTGGCGATGCACGCCAGTTGCGCGAGCGGCATCACCGTGGTGGGCATCGACAACGGTTTCGGCGCGGGGTGCGCCATCGCGAGGATGTGCCCATGACCACGGCTTGGTTCCACTGCTTCGCCGGCACGGCGGGCGACATGACCATGGCGGCATTGGTCGACGCCGGTGCCGACCCGTTGCAGGTGGTGCAGATCGTGGGCGCCCTGCCCGTCGACCACTATGCCCTCACGTTCGACAGGGTGCAGCGCTGTGGCGTTGGCGCCACACAGGCACTGGTGGCCGTGCTGCACGAGCACGACGGACACGAGCACGACGGCGTGCACGAACACGTGCCGCACCGGCCCTACGCCCGCATCCGCGCGCTGCTCGACGAGGCCGACCTGCCCGTACGGGTGCGCGACCGCGCCCAGCGAGTGTTCATGGCCCTCGCCGAGGTGGAGGCCGCCATCCACGGCACCACTGTCGACGAGGTCGAGTTCCACGAGGTCGGCAGCATCGATGCCATCGTCGACATCGTGGGTGCCTGTGCGGCGCTCGAGGTGCTGGGTGTCGACCGCATCGTGTGCAGCCCGGTCAGCGTGGGCACGGGCACCGTGCAGGCGGCGCACGGCGTGCTGCCCAACCCGGCTCCTGCGGTGGTGGCGCTGCTCGCTCGATGTGGCGCGCCCAGCGTGGGTGTTGCCGACGCAATGGAGTTGGCGACGCCCACGGGTGTGGCGCTGATGACGGCGTTGGCCGACGAGTTCGGCCCGATGCCGGCGCTGCAGGTGCAGTCGGTGGGCTACGGCGCCGGTGGCCGCGACACGCCCGGTCGGCCGAACGTGGTGCAGGTGGTGCTCGGCACCGAGACTCCTGCGGCATCGCCCGCCGACGGTGCCCAGTCGGTGCAACTGTTCGAGACGAATGTCGACGATGCCACGGGGGAGGTGATCGCCCACACCATCGCTGCGTTGCTGGCGGCGGGCGCCCACGACGCCTGGGCCACGCCGATCGTGATGAAGAAGGGCCGCCCCGCCCACACCGTGCACGCCCTGTGCGACCCGGCACTGGGGCCCGCCATCAGCGCCGTGCTCGTGCGCGAAACCGGCTCGCTGGGCGTGCGCGGCACCGTGCTGCAACGCTGGCCACAGCGGCGTGACGAGCGCGTGGTGCACGTCGACGGACATGAGATTTCGGTGAAGGTCGCCGATGGCCGGGCCAAGGTGGAACACGACGACGCAGCCCGCGCCGCCGCAGCACTGGGCCTTCCGCTTCGTGAGGTGCTGCACCGCGCCGCCGAAGCAGCGCGGCGGCTGTGACTCGGGCCGCCCTCAGGCGGCTGTGACTCGGGCCGCCCTCAGGCGGCTGTGACTCGGGCCGCCCTCAGGCGGCCATGGCCTTGGCAACGACGTCGTTGAGGTCGGCCACCGAGATCTCGCCGGATACGCGCACCTTCACCTTGCCGTCCTTGCCGACGATGATGAAGTACGGCCAACCCGATGCACCGAATGCGGCGGCGGCCTTGCCGGCTGCTGCGTCACCGATCTTCTCGTCGACCATCACCGGCCACTCCCAGCCCTTGTTCGAGAACCACTCGGCAGGCGGGTAGTTGGGGCGGCTGTCGGACACGGCGGTGGCGACGCCGATGACGCGGAGGTCGGCCGGCACGGATCCGCTGTGCTTCCACTGCAGCAGTCGCGGCACCTCGGCATTGCAGTGCGGGCACCAGTGGGCGAGGAACACCACCATGTAGGCACCGTCGGCGGAGTTCAGCGACATCTTCTCGCCATTGAAGTTGAGACCATCGACCACGGGTGCCGCGAGGCCGACCGCCGGGTCGGCGCCGCCACCCGAGTCGAACGCGGGCAGCGCGTCGCCGGTGATGGTGACCGGCTGGCTGTCGGGCAGTGAGACGGTGCTGCCGGACGATGCCGTCGTGGAATCGGTGGCGGCCGTGTCGTTGCTGCCACCGCTGGTGGTCGCCCACACGATGCCACCGACGGCCACCACCACCAGCACGGCGATGATGGTCCACATCAGACCCTTCGACCCACCGCTGGCCTCGCCTGCGTCACCTGCGGCGCGTGCGGCCTTCGCCGCTGCCTTGCGTCGTGCTTCAGCTCGCTGACGGTTCGCCATTTTCTTCGGCCTCCAGGGGTTCGGGAAGGAGTAGCAACGCAAGGATGGCGGCAAAAGCGCTGAATGCCATCACGGTGAGCGTGATCGAGGGAAAGCCAGCCGGCCCGAGCGTGTTGGGATTGACGTGGCCGAACGACACGTAGTACGGGTTGGCGCAGGGCACCGACGCCAAGCACACGGGCGACTCGTGCACCACGCCTCGCTCGAGCAGGTTGTGCCAGATGGCTACCAGCAGGCCGATGGTGGCGAGCGCCACCGCGTACGGGCGAATACCTCGGTCGCGACGAATGGCTGCTACCAGCAGGATGACGCCCAACGAGTACATGAAGATGCGCTGGAACCAGCAGAACCGGCACGGCGCCCAGTGGTTGCCGTATTCGCTGAACCACAGGCTGCCGAGTGACGCAGTGCACGCCACCAGCGCCGCGAGCGGAAGTTGCAGTCGGTGGAGTCGGTCGCTCACCTGCACCGCCGCCACCGATGGCACGAGGCGGACCACCACCATCAGCACCACGCCGGCGAGTGCGATCATGGCCATCACGGCGAAGACGTCGTGCAACGTGGTCACTGACATTCGCCCATTCTTACCCGAGTGGCTCCTGCGTGCATGGCAGGATGACCGCCGTGATGGGTCCGGTCGTCGACGCTGCATTCGTGCTGGCGCACCCCGAGGTGCGGCTGATCGATGTCCGCTGGTACCTCGATGGCCGCGATGGTCGCGCCGCGTTCGAACAGGCCCACCTTCCGGGTGCCGTGTGGGTCGATCTCGATCATGCCCTCGCTGCGCACGACCGTCCGCCCACCGAGGGCCGCCACCCACTGCCGGACCCGCACCACTTCGCCCACTGCATGGGTGCGCTCGGCGTGGGCGACCACACGGTCGTGGTGGCGTACGACGACACCGGTGGGCTCACTGCCGGCCGTCTGGTGACCATGCTGCGCATGATCGGTCGCGATGCAGCGGTGCTCGACGGTGGGCTCGGTGCATGGGAGGCCGACGGGCACCCGGTGGAGACAGGCCCGGGTCGCACGCCCGGCGCAGCGCCGTTCACGCCCGCGCCGTGGCCGCAGAGCCGCCTTGCTTCCGCCGACGAGGCAGCCGCACACGCCGCCGCCGGTGGCGCCGTGCTCGACGCACGTGCGTACGAGCGGTACACCGGCGAGGTGGCGCTCATCGACCCCCGGCCCGGCCACATGCCCGGTGCTCGCAGTGCTCCGTGGAACGCGGTGCTGGGCGCCGACCAACGGCTGCGCAGCCCTGCCGAGCTGCGTGCTCACTTCGAGGCACTCGGTGCCACGGATGGCACCGCCATCACCTACTGCGGCTCCGGTGTCAGCGCGTGCATGAACATCGTGGCCATGGAGCACGCCGGGCTTGTGCCGGCTCGGCTCTACCCCGCCAGTTGGTCGGGCTGGTCGCGCGACGAGGAGCGGCCGGTGGAACTCGGTGACCCACGTGGCTGACGCCGCCGCTCTGGCGCTGCGCGACCTGCGTCGTCGGCGTCAGTTGAACCGTCTCGGCAGCCTCGACTGGTTCGATGCGGCCTACCGCGCCTATCTGTTCGGCGGGTTCGGCGGTGGAGGTGTGCTGTGGATCAGCAGTTCCATCGGTGATGCGCAACTGAGCGCCTCGGCCGCCGACTCCGTGCTTCGACATGGCCCGAAGGTGCTCGGCGTACTCGTGGCGCTCGCGTTCCTTGCTGGGCTCCGTGGCGGAGCCCAGGGCGGGCCCATCGCGCTCGAGGGGGCCGACGTGGTGCACGTGATGTTGGCACCGGTCGACCGCCGACGCGCCTTGCGCCGGCCGGCGGTGCAACGGCTCCGCAGTGCCGTCTTCGCCGGTGTGGTCGCTGGTGTCGTGGTGGGCCAACTCGCAGGGCGTCGCCTCCCCGGTTCGTTGCTGGCGTGGGCGTCGGGCGGAGCCCTGTACGGGGCCAACCTGGCGATGGTGTGGATGGCGTCGGCGTTGCTGGCACACACCCTGCGTGCCCCGCGCTGGCTGGCCACGTCGCTGGGGCTCGCCGGTGTGCTGTGGCAGGTGGCCGCCGTGGCGTGGCGGTTCGACGGCGGCTTCGACCTCGACGGCAGTCTCGGCCTGTGGGGCTGGCGGCAGCATGCGGTCGACCTCGTTCCGGTGGCCATCAGCGTGGTCGCGTTGCTGGTGGGGTTCGCGCTGCTGCGCCGAATCTCGCTCGACGCGCTGGCACGTCGCAGTTCGCTGGTCGCCCAGTTGCGGTTCGCCGTCACCATGCAGGACCTGCGAACGGTGGTGCTGCTGCGTCGCCAACTGAACCAGGAACATCCTCGCCGCCGCCCCTACATGCGCATTGGTGGTGCCCGTGCCGGTGCCGGGCTCACCGCCAACGTGTGGCGCCGCGGCTGGCACGGCCTGCTCCGCTTCCCGGTCACCCGACTGGTGCGCATCACCGTGATGGCAGCGGGCGTCGGTTCGTTGCAGGGCGCCGTGGTGCGTGGCACCACCCCGGCGTTCGTGGGCACAGCACTGCTCGGCTTCGTGCTCGGCCTCGAGGTGATGGAACCCCTTTCGCAGGAAGTCGACCAGCCCGACCGTGCCGCTGCCCTTCCGGTCGAGCGTGGTGAGTTGATGGTGCGCCACCTCGTGGCACCCGCGGTGGCGCTGGCCCCGTTCGCGCTGGTGTCGGCGGTGTCGGCACTCGCCACGCTCGGTTTCGATGCCGACGCCGTGGTGCCGGTGGCGGTGCTGGCGCTGCCCACCCTCTGGGCTGCGTCGCTCGGCGGCGTGGTGAGCATCGTCCGCGACGCACCCGACCTGTCGCGGTCGGCCGGCCAGCAGGCATTCATGCCACCGGAGATGGTCGGCTTCACCACAGCGCTCCGGTTGCTGTGGCCCATCATCGTCAGCACGCTCGGCACCTGCACGGTGTTGCTGCCACGTGCGGCGCTGCGACTGGGTGGCTCGGTGACCGGTGCCTCGGTGCGGGCCGCGCTCGGCTGTCTGCTGCTGGTGGCGCTGGCGGCCTACTGGGTGAAGGTGCGCGACCGCGTTCGTCTGAAGATCCGTCGATTCATGGAGGAGGGCCAGCAGTACCAGGCCCGGCAAAGGAGTTCGGCATGACCGCCGCCCTCAGTACCCATCAACTGCGCAAGGACTACGGCGATCGGCCGGCGCTCGAACCGCTCGATCTCGAGGTGCCGCAGAACCAGCACGTGGCCCTGGTGGGTCACAACGGCAGCGGCAAGACGACGCTGCTGCGCATGGCCGCCGGCCTCCTCGATCCGTCGGGTGGCACGGTGCGGGTGATGGGGCACGAGCACGGCTCCCTCGAGGCGCGCCGGGCGTTGAGTTGGCTGTCCGACACCCCGACGTTCTACGACGACCTGTCGCTGTGGGAGCACCTCGAGTATGTGGCCCGACTCCACGATGCACCGCAGTGGGAGACCACTGCCGAGTCGCTGCTCGAGCGGCTGCAACTCGCTGCCCGGCGCGACGACATTCCCACCACCTTCAGTCGTGGCCTGCGGCAGAAGGCGGCCATCTGCCTCGCGATGGTGCGCCCGTTCCGGTTGCTCCTCGTCGATGAACCGTTCGTGGGCCTCGACGCGGTCGGTAAGACCACGCTGCTCGAACTGCTCGACGAATCGGCTGCGGCCGGGGCAACCTTGGTGGTCGCCACGCATGAACTTGCGTTCGTGAACCGTGTGCAGCGGCTGCTGGCGTTGCGCGATGGTTCGCTCGTGTACGACGGCACGCCCGCCGAGGCCGACGTGAACGCGCTCGTCCTGCCAGCGTGACCGGTTGTCCGACCGGCGTGGCGCCTCGACGAGCGCGCTAGCCTCTCCGCCCATGCAGGAATTCGCATCTGTCAGCGCTTCGTCGTACGACCCCGCTTCGCTCGTGGCCAAGCTCAACGAGAAGGCCGCCGACGGGTGGTCGGTGGTCAGCATCGTTCCCACCGGTGGCGATGTGACGGCGTTCCTCAGTCGTGAATCGGGCGCTGCCGCACCGGCGGCCGCTGTCGCCCCGGCGAGCGTCACCCCTGTGGAGCCTGTCACTTCGGTGATGCCCGCAGTCGAGCCCGTCACCGAGCCCACCCCCGAGCCCGTCGTCGTGGCCCCCGAGCCCACCCCCGAGCCCGAGCCCGTGGTCATCGCACCGGCTGCCCAGCCCAGTTACACGCCCACGCCCACGGTGCCGTCGGGCTGGTACGCCGACCCGTCGGGCCGGTTCGAACTGCGGTACTGGGACGGCACTGGCTGGACCGAGCACGTGTCGCGCGCCGGACAACAGTTCACCGACCCGCCCGTCGCCTGAGGCGTTCAGTTCGGTCGTGTGACCTCAGCCTCTGGGCTGCCGCTCCAGTGGCTGGGTAACCTCGGCTCATGCGCGCCACCTCGATCGGCCACGCCGGCATCCTCGTCGACACCGTCGACGGGTCGATCGTGTGCGACCCGTGGTTCCTTCCCCAGTTCCACGGATCGTGGTTCGTGTTCCCGCGCAACGACGGTCTGTCGGCCGAGTTGATGCACCGCATCTGCAACCCGACCTACCTCTACATCTCGCACATTCACGCCGATCACCTCGACGAGAACTGGCTCGTCGGCCACATGAGCCGCGACACCACGGTGCTCATTCCCGGCTTCCCCACTCGCGAACTCGAACGCATCATGCGTGGCCTCGGTTTCCACAACATCGTGCGCACCGTCAGCGGCGCGGAGATGTCGTTGGGCCCCAACCTGCGGGTGGCAATCCACACCGAGACGAGCATCACCGACGGGCCCGGTGGCGACTCCGCGATCGTCATCTCCGATGGCACCGGTCGGCTGGTGAACCAGAACGACTGCCGCACCAACGACCTCGACGCGCTGCGTGGGCACGGGCCCGTCGACCTTCACTGGCTGCAGTACAGCGGGGCCATCTGGTACCCGATGGTGTACCAGGAGTCACCGGAGCGCATGCGTGAACTCATCGATGCCAAGGTCGACAGCCAGTTCTCGCGGGCCATGCGCTACGTCGAGAGCATCGAGGCTCGGGCCGTGGTCCCCAGCGCCGGACCGCCGGCGTTCCTCGACCCCGACCTGTTCCGCTTCAACGTCATCGACGGCGACGAGTTGAGCATCTTCCCCGACCAGCGCAGCTTCATGTCGCAACTCGCCGACGCCGGTCACCGCGGCATCCTGGCCGTGCCCGGTACCGAGATCGAGTTCGTTGCCGGCGGCGACATCACCATCACCCACCCGGTGCCGGAGGCCGAGGTCGACCGGATCTTCAGCCACAAGCGCGACTACCTCCAGCGGTACCAGACCGACTGGATGCCATGGATCGACGAGATGAAGTCGCGGTGGCTGCCTGCCTCGCCCGACCTGCTCGGCACCATGAAGGCGTGGTTCGAGCCGCTCATGGCGATGGCGCCCACGGTCTGTGCGGCAATCGACGACATCGTGGTGTTCCACGCCGGTGACCTGCCGATCGCGCTCGACTTCCGTGCTCGCGAGGTTCGCGAGTGGAAGGGCGAGGAGCACGGCTTCTGGTTCAGGGTGCAGCGTGAACTGGTGGAGACGGTGGTGGCGTCGAAGGCCAACGACTGGAGCAACTCGCTGTTCCTTTCGTGTCGGTTCTCGGCGTGGCGCAAGGGCCAGTACAACGAGTACGTCTACAACTTCTTCAAGAGCCTCGATGTGGAGCGCATGCGTCGCACCGAAGCAGAGGCCAAGCGCAAGCTCGAGCCCGATCGCGGTGGCATGGCCGACGAGGACGTGCGCATCGGCGACTTCCTCGTGCAGCGCACGTGCCCGCATCGCCAGGCCGACCTCAGCGTGTTCGGGGAGATCGATGGCGCCGACCTGGTGTGCACGCTGCACGGCTGGCGGTTCGACCTGGAAACCGGCACGTGCCGGAACGCCGACGACCGCCCGCTTCGGGTGCGTCGGTCGGGCGTCAGCGGCGAGTGAGCGTGAGCCGGTAGGCGAACCGATGCGTGCCGGCCGGGATGCGGTACTGCGGCAGCACATCGGGCCCGCAACTGGCGGTGCCGAGGCCGCGGTGGGCGACGTCGAGGTGCACCACGGTGTACGGGCCGGGCACCAGGTCGGTCTCGGTGGCCGCATCGAACAGGGCCGCGGCCGTGTGGCGAGTGGCGGAACAGTGGAGCGCCGTCGGCTGCAGCACGTCGATGCGGAGCACCTCGCCCTGATCGGGATCGATCAGTTCGAACCACCTGCAGTCGGTGCGCAGCCCGAACTCCTGTGGCACCAGGTAGGGCGGCCGGTCGAGCCCCTGCTGCCAGATGCCCAGCACGGCGCCGCGGTTGCGGTCGGGGTAGTTCTCGTGCGGGCCACGGCCGTACCAGCGCATCTGCGAGAAGCGTGCGGGCAGCGCGAAGGAGACCCCCACGCGCGGCAGGTCGGCCAGCGCCTCGGGCACCTCGATGGTGTGCCGGTGTTCCACCCAGCCATCGCCGTTGCGGCTGGCACAACGGTGACCCACCACCTGGTCGGCGGGCAGTCGGTCGAGCCCGGCGAGAAGCCACTGGGCCAGGGCACCCCCGCCCACCTTGATGCGCTCGCGCAGGTCGGGCAGCAGTTTGAAGCCGTCGTTGTCGGTGGCAGCGCGCCACACCGCAGGGGTGACGGGCTGCGCGAGCACACGGTGGATCGCCTCGGCGTGCAGGCCCGAGCGGTGTGGTGCCGCTGAGCGACGGCGGGCCGGCGAGAGGCGGACCTGGTCCCATGCCACGAGGTGCCCCTTGGGCGCCCACGGCTGGTCGGTGCGCGTGAACCAGCGAACGGTGAGGTGCACCTCGCCTTCGGCCGGCACCTTGCAGGGCACCGGGATGTCGAGGTGCGAGTGCGGGGCCACGGGAGGCACCCGCAGTGCGCCGCGGCGGGCGACTGCACCGTCGACGAGGAGTTCCCACTCGGCCGCCAGCCATCCGAGCGTGCTGAACGACTGGCGGTTGGCGATGCGCAGCGTTCCATTGCGGCCTGCCGCCACGGTGACCGGTCGGTACACCCACGCCACCTCGCGCATGGCCGGATGCGGCTCGCCGTCGCTGCTCACCAGTCCGTCGGCCACGAAGTTGCCATCGTGCGGTGCATCACCGAACTGACCGCCGTAGGCCAGTCGTGTGCGGCCATCGGGCAGTTCCTGACGGATGCCGTGGTCCTTCCATTCCCAGATGAAACCGCCCTGCAGGCCGGGGATGGAGGTGATGGTGTCCCAGTAGTCGGCCAGCGAGCCGTTGCTGTTGCCCATGGCATGGCTGTACTCGCACATGATGAGCGGGCGGTTGCCCACGCCGTTGGCACCGTAGGCGCGGATGGCGTCGATGGGCGGATACATCGGGCAGACGATGTCGCTGGACTCCGTGCCACCGTCGACCCAGCCGGCGTGGAACACGGCGCCCTCGTAGTGCAGCGGCCGAGACGGGTCGGCGGACCGGATCCAGCCGGCCAGTGCGTCGTGGTTGGCGCCGTAGCCGCTCTCGTTGCCCAGGCTCCAGATGATGATGCTCGGGTGGTTGCGGTCACGCTCCACCATGCGCGAGCCGCGGGCCAGCCAGGCGCTCCGCCAGCGCGGATCGTGGCACAGGCTTGTGTTGTAGGCGTGGCTCTCGATGTTGGCTTCGTCGATGACGTACAGGCCGAGTTCGTCGCACAGGTCGTAGAACCGCGAATCGTTCGGGTAGTGCGAGGTGCGGACCGCGGTGATGTTGTGGCGGCGCATCGTGATGAGGTCGGCGCGCATGTCGGCCTCGGTGACGGCCTTGCCGCGATCGGGATGGTGGTCGTGCCGGTTGACGCCGAAGACCCACACCGGCTGTCCGTTCACCAGCAGCTGCCGGTCACGCACCTCCACGTGACGGAACCCGATCAGTTGGCGGGTGTGCTCGAGCACCCGCCCATCGGGCGCCAGCAGTTCGACGTCCACCCGGTAGCGCGTGGGCGACTCGGCCGACCACGGCATCACCTTCGGCACGGCGTGCTCCGTGGTGGCCACGTGGCCCTCGAACAGGTAGGCGCGGTCGTGCGCCCACGGCACCTTCGCGGTGACCGGTGTTCCCACTGCGGCGCCGTTGGGGCCCGTCACCGACACCCGCACGGTGTGGCCTCGCGTGGGCGTGCCGTCGAACCCCACCACGGTGTTCACCGTCAGCCTGCCGGTGCCAGCGCCGAGGTCGAGGCTGGCGTCGCACCGCACGTCGGCGAGGTGCACGGGCGTGCGGGCCTCGATGAAGACCGAGCGGTGCAAGCCAGCCATCCACCACTGGTCCTGGTCCTCCACGTAGCTGAGTGCGCTGTAGCGGATGACGACGATGGCGAGGTGGTTGGCCCCCGGTACGACGGCGTCGGTGATGTCGTACTCGCTGGGCAGTCGGCTGTCGGTGCCGTAGCCGACGAACCGGTCGTTGAGGTACACCGCGTGCACGCTCTCGGCTCCGCCCACGTGGAGCACCACTCGGTGGCGCTTCCAGCCACGACCGATGGTGAACGACCGGCGGTAGACCCCGGTGGGGTTGCCGGCGGGCAGTAACGGCGGTGGGCCGGGGAACGGCATCTGCACGTTGGTGTAGTGCGGGTGGTCGCCCACGCCCTGCACGGTCCAGTTCCCCGGCACGGCGAGGTGCGTGCCCGCCGTGGGGGTGGGTCCGGTCACCGCATCGGCAGGCACCGCGTCGGGCGTGGGGTGCAGCGTGAAGTGCCACCGCCCGTCGAGTGTTTTCCGGGCATCCTCGGCCCGGGTGATGGGCACGTGCATCGGCAGGCGGTGGAGCGACACCACCTCAGGGTCGGTCCACGGACGCACCTGGCCGATGACGGGGAGCATTCGCTACTCGTGCACCCAGACCGGCGTGCCGACGGGCACGAGGCCGGAGTCCCAGATGAAGTCCATGGCCATGGTGCTCAGCCGCACGCAACCGTGCGATGCCGGGTAGCTGGGCACGCTGGTCATCCCATGGATGGCGATGCCACCCTTGAAGTACTTGGGGCGATAGATCTTCCCGAGGTCGCCGTCCCACCAGCCGTCGGGCCGCTCGCGGTTCACGCGGAACAGCCCGTTCGGCGTGATGGCGTCACCCTTCTCGATCTTCGTGGGGTCCTTCTTGTTGACGGCTTCGTAGGGGATTCCGCTGCCGGTGGACGTGTTGAAGGTCCACAGGGTCTTGCCGTCCTTCACGACGAAGGCGAGTTGCTTGGTCTTGTCGACCTCCACGAGGGTGCCGGTGTTGGCGCTGCCTCGTCCGCGTTCGGCGAGTCCCTTGATGTAGGCCGCGGTGGTGGTGTCGACCTTGCCGGTGCGCTTCAGGCCGAGGTACTTCTGGAACGCCATCACGGCCTGCGTGGTGGTGAAGTCGTACTTGCCGTTGGCGGAAGCGGTCCAGAAGCCGAGTTGCTGCAGCCGCAGTTGGATCACCTGTGTGGCAGGGCCGCTCGAGCTGCCGACCGCAGTGATGTCGCCGGGGAACCCGCCCACTGTCTCGATGTTCGACGGGATGCTGGTGATGGGTTGCAGCGTGGTGGTGGGCGCCGCCGTGGTGGTGGGCGCCGCAGTGGTCGACGCTGCCACGGCGGCAGGGTCGGTGGCCAAGGGGTCGACGGTGGTGGTGACCGTGGCCGAGTTGCTCCCGGCGGCGGCAGTGTTGCTCGTCGATGTCGAACAGGCCGACGCCCCGAGCGCAAGGGCGAGTGGCAATGCAGCGAGGGTGAGGCGAGGGGACGACATGGTGAATGAGGGGTGATGGTGCCGAAGGTGCAGAGTACCGGCCGCCGGGTTCAGAATCTTGGCAGCTCGAACCAGATGGTGAGGGCGTACTTCACGCCGTTGCGCAGGGTGGCGGTTTGGTGGGGATGGGTGACCAGTGAGGGCCACGCCAACAGTTCGCCCACTTCCAGCTTGGAGTTGTCGACGCCCTGCCGTGGGAACTCGAGCACGGCGCCCTCGTACCCGGTGTTGAGCTTCACCGATGCCGACACCTGTGCGACATCGTGGTGGATGCGCAGGTGCTCCTGCTCGCCGAGCGCGTAGCGGATGACGAACGCATCGCGCAGGCCGTGGTAGTCGATGTACGGCCATGCCTGTTGCAGTTGCGGCCACACTCGCTGGCCGAGGTCGATCTCCACTGCCTCGAACAGGCGGGGGCTGATGACGGCCAGCGACACCTCGTGGCCCGGCACCGGGTCGTCCGGTTGCGGTTCGAAGGCGCCCACCGCCTCGGCGGCAGCGATGACCGTTGCGCAGAATCCGGGTGTCCAGAAGGGCATGGCGAACACGTCGGCGCCCACCTCGCGCATGCCCTCCCGGTCGTCCACCGCTCCGTGGTAGCCGAGTATCTGCTGGAGTTCGCTGGGCCCGTCGCCGCTCATGGGATCGATCGTGTCAGACGTCGGCGTCATCGAGACGCCATGGTTGCTGCGGCACCTCGCCGATGCGGAATCGAGACACGAGGCCATCGGCGCTCACCGGCTCACCTTCCTCCGCGAGGCCGAGGCTTGCTGCCAAACGGCTGAGCACCTGTGCCGGTGAAACACCGCGCGCGGCGAGGTCGGCGAGGGTCACTGCGCCGTGGCGCTTCGCCAGTCGTGTGCCGTCGGGTGCCATCACCAGGGGTACGTGGGCATAGGTGGGGGTGGCGACACCCAACAGCGTCTGGAGGAGGCGCTGCCGCGGCGTGCTGCTGAGAAGGTCGTCGGCGCGCAGCACGTGGGTGACGCCCTGGGCCGCATCGTCGACCACGACGGCCAGGTTGTAGGCGGGAACACCGTCGGAGCGTTGCAGCACCACATCATCGACGCCGCCCTCGTATCTGCCGGCCACGAGGTCGTCGACGACGAACCGTTCACCGTCGCTGCGCAGACGGAGGGCTGGCGCGCGACCTTGGTCCACCAACTCGGCGCGCCGTGCCGCTGTGAGGTGCCGGCACGTACCCGGGTAGGCGCCTTCCGGAAGCTCGCCGTGCGGCGCCTGGGCCGCCTCACGGATTTCCCGTCGGGTGCAGAAGCACTCGTACACGCGGCCCGTGGCGGCGAGCGTGGCGATTGCATCGCGGTAGAGCGGGAACCGATCGCTCTGTCGCACCACGGGTTCGTCGGGCTCCATGCCCATCGCGGCCAGTGACGCCAACTGATCGGCCTCGTTCAGCGGTGATGACGTGACGCGGTCGAGGTCCTCCATGCGCACCAGCCAGCGTCCCTGGGCCGCACGTACCTGCAACCAGCTGAGCAGGGCGGTGCGGAGGTTCCCCACATGGAGCGGCCCGGTGGGGGAGGGTGCGAAACGGCCGCGCATCAGTCAAGTATCCCTGCTGCGGTTCGTCAGGATCACGTCAAGTTCGTCGCGGTTCGTGCCGAAGAACTTCCGGACTCACTCCGTTGCGTCCAGTGGAGGAAGGACCGGCATGCCGACATTGCCGACTCGCAACGACACCGACGGCGGCTTCGCCGACGAACGCGCCCTGCGCATCGTGGCCGGCAACTTCGCGCCGTCCACCGTGTTGGTGCTGCCCTTCGTGGTGCTCGTGTCGCTGCTGCTTCGCGACGAGACGTCCAGTCGACGCCTCGGCGTGTGGCTCATCGTCGGTGTGATCGCCGCTGCGGTCGGCCTCGTGGTCGTGCACCAGTTCCGCCGTCATCAGGCCAGCCCGTTGCCGCGACGGCTGCCGTGGTTGCTCGGCGCGGGCCTCGGCGCGGTGGGCCTCGTGTTCGGGATGTGCCCCTGGGTGGCGGGTGACAGCCGGATCTCCGTGGTGCTCGTGTACACGCTCTTCCCCGCCACCGCCAGTGCGGTCGGGTGCATCGTCACCGCTGGCCGCCGCGACATGTACCTCGCGTTCCTGCTGCCGCTGGTGCTGCCGAGTGCCACTGTCCTGTCGATGGCCGATGACGGTCGGCTGCGCGGACTGGGGCTGGTGTCGATCTTCTACTCAGTGGGTTTGTTGGTGCTCCACACCGTGGTGAGCCGGGGTGTGCTCGAGGCCATTCGGCTCCAGCTCACCAGCCAGGAACTCCTGGTCGACCTCGACCACGAGCGCAGCGAACTGACGCAGGTGAATGCCGAACTGGCAGCCACCAACCATCGCCTCACGCATCAGGCCACGCACGACGCGCTGACCGGGCTGCTGAATCGTCGTGGCACGCTCGAACAACTCGAGCACGTGCTCGCCGATGCCACGCCGGGCCGCTCCGTGGGGCTGCTGTTCTGCGACCTCGACCGGTTCAAGGCAGTGAACGACGCGCTCGGTCACCGTGGCGGTGACCGGTTCATCACGATCATCGCGGATCGCATTCTGCGGTCGCTCGAACCGGGGTGCGTGGCGGGCCGCATGGGCGGCGACGAATTCGTGGTGGTGATGCCCGGCCTCGACATCGCCGGGGCCGCCTCGGTGGCCGATCGGCTGGTGGGTGTGCTGGCCCAGCCCGTCTACGCGGAGGGCCGCGAGATGCCCTCGTCGGTCAGCATCGGCGTTGCGGCGGCACCGCAGCATGGCGCCTCCTCCAGTGAGTTGCTTCGACACGCGAACGCTGCGCTGTACCGGGCGAAGGCGTGTGGACGAAATCGTGTCGAACTGTTCGATGCCGAGATGCAACAGGCGCTGCTCACCCGACTCGAAGCGGAGGAGGCCCTCCGCCGGGCCATCGACGCCGGCGACATCGTGGCGTTCTTCCAACCGGAGATCGACGCGACCACCGGCGTGGTGGTGGGCGCCGAACTCCTTGCGCGCTGGCTGCGTCGCGACGGCACCGTCGTGCCCGCGAACGACTTTCTCGAGGCGGCTCAGGCTGCCTCACTGCTCGACCGCATCACCGAACGGGTCATCGTGAGCGCTCGCCCACACATGCGCCGCCTCGCCACCCTGGGTCTGCCGGAGGGCTTCCGCTTCCGCATCAACCTCGCGTCCGAGCGCACGGAGCAGCGCTGGCACTCGAACGTCGTGGAGTGGTTGCTGCAGGACCTCGATCCGAACCTGGTGACGGTCGACGTGCACGAGACCGCCGTGAACGGCGACCTTGCCGGTGCCGCTGCGAACCTCGCCGGTTTTCGTTCACGCGGCGGACGGGTGTGTCTCGACGATTTCGCCCGCGGCATGTCGTCGCTGAGCCTGCTTCGTCGACTGCCGCTCGATGAGGTGCGCATCGACCGTTTGGCCATCGACACCATCGGTTCGCATCCTCACGACCGGGCGATCATGCGCTCGATCATCTCGTTGGTGCGCGAACTGGGCCTCGTGGTGACCGCCGATGGTGTCGAATCGGGGGCGCAGGCCGATGCGCTGGTCGCGCTCGGTTGCGTGCATCAGCAGGGTCATCTCTACTCGCCCGCCCTCCCGGCGCGTGAGTTCGAGGACTTCCTCGTGGCACGGATGGCGGAACAGTTCCTGCAGCGGTTCTCGCCGCCTCCCACATGGGGCACCGAAGAACTGCAATAGTGCAGGCGGTCCCACTCAACGCGAGGTCGGCATGTTCTGCTCGTCGTGCGGTTCGCCCGCACCCGAACACTCCCTGGCATGCACTGTCTGCGGCGCCTCACTGCTGGCGCCGGCGCCGGCGCGTTCCATCTGGGCGCCGCCCTCGCCGTCGACCCGTGTCGAGGTGCCGTGGGGTCCTCCCGCCCCGATCGCCCCGGTGAACGCCTCCATCAGTGACGTGGCAACTTCCTCGTTGGTGTGGGATGTCGACGATCTCGTGGCCGACGACGACTCGGCGACGCCGTCGGTTGGCTTCGAATGGGACACCCAGTGGCTCGAACCGGAGGGGCAGGTCGTCGGTGCGCATGTCGCTCTGCCTCTGCTGCCGTCGCGGGGCCGTGCGGTGGCGTTGATGGTGGCGGCGGTTGTCGCCGCTGCAGCGTCGGTGCTCACCGCTCTCATGGCGGTGATGGGCTTCGACGTGCGCAGCGAGGTGAACGGGGCGCTCTCGCTGAAGGCCAACGACTTCTCGTCGAACTCGATCGTCGCTTGCCTCATCGTGGCCGTGCTGCTGGTGGTGGGTGCCGCGGCAGCTGCGTCCGGACGACGGTTCGGTGCGGGCGTCGCGGTCGGTGCCGGTGCTGCAGGTGCCGGGCAGCTGCTGTGGATCGCGGCTCAGGCACTCGCAGTGGTCGACACGATCACCGCCGGACTTCATGCGAAGGGCGTCTCCTACGAATTGGCAACGACCCTCGACGTGGGCTTCTGGGCAGCGGTGGTGGGCGCCGGCCTGTGCGTCGTGGTGATCGGGCTGGCATGGGGATGGTCGAGGAACGACGGTCGCGAACCGCATCACCCCGCCCTGGGCGTGTTCGGTTCGTTCGCCACACTGGTGCTCGCAGCCGGGCTGATGGTGCCCGTGGGCGGAGCCGCCTTGGCCGACAACTTCTCGAACGACCATCCGGTGAACGCGGTGCGGTTCGGCAAGGCGTTCATCTTCTACCTGCTCGCGGTCGACCATCAGCCGCAGCCGCCGGTCACCTGGTTGTTGCGATTGGCGTTGATCCTTCTCATCGTCGGCGCCGGGTTGGTGGCCTTCCTCAAGGGCACGCGGTTCAGCATCGGCATCGCCGTGGGGTTGTGCCCGATGCTCGTGTGGATGTGGGTCACCTCGGTGCTGCAGGCGGGCGATCGGCCCTTCAGCATCGCCGGTGGCAACCCGGGCGGCAGTGGCTTCGAGTCGCACCTGGTCACCTCGGTGGGCGTGATGATGCTCGTCGCTGCGTCGGTGATCGGTGTGGTGGCGGCATTCGTGGTCCGCCGCGACTGACCGCTGCTCCGTCACACCGAGTTGGCAGCGGAGGCTCGGCTGATCGCCTCCGCTGCGGTGCGGTGGCCTTCGATCACGGCGTCGTGCCAGTCGTGGCCATCGGCCCGCGCCACCAGTAGACCGGCGGCGAATGCATCGCCGGCTCCGGTGGTGTCGGTGACGCGGGGTATCACGATGGCTGGCACGTCGATGGTGGTGCCATCACCCTGGACGACCGTTGCAGGGTGACGCCCGTGCTTCACCACGACGGTCGCTCCGCCGAGGTGTTCGGGCCGCAGCAGCGGTCCGAGTTCGGCGGCCTCGAGATCGTTCGCCAGGACCACCGTGGGGTGGAGGCGGGCGATGTCGGACACGACGGCGGTGCCACCTCGTGCGCGGATGACGGCGAGCGACGACACATCGACCGACACCGCGATGCCCTGCCCCACCGCCATGTCGGCCAATGCCACGGTGGTGGACGCGAGTGGCTCACCGACCAACGAGTAGTAGGGAACGTGGAGCGTGTGGAGTCCGCCCAACCATGCGGGGTCGGGCTGGTCGAGGCCGGTGCAGGCACCACGATCGGTCAGCATCGTCCGCTCGCCGTCGGGTGCCAACAGCACGACGATGCTCCCCGTGCGACCGTGGCGGCGCACGGCCAGATCGGCGCCGAGCTCCTCGAGCTGGTCGGTCAACCAGCGTCCGGTTGCGTCGTCGCCCACTTGGCCGATGAACCGCGCCGGGTGTCCGGCCCTGCAGGCGGCCTCCACGACGTTCGCGGCGCTTCCACCGCGCCGACGCACGACGGTCGAACGCGTGTCGCTGGCCGTGTTCACTGGCTCGAGGAGGTGGACGACGATGTCGTCGACGAGGTCACCGATGGCTCCGAGCACGCTGCTCATCCTGCCCCACCGCGTACCCTTGGTGCCATGAGTGACTCCTCGGTGAAGCAGCGGATGCAGTCGGCCCTCACGGCAGCCATGAAGGCGCGCGACGAGGTCGCCCTCTCGGCGCTGCGGCAGGCGTTGTCGGCGATGGCCGTCGCCGAGACGGCCGGGAGCGAGCAGGTGGTGCTCAGCGACGAACAGGTGCTGGCGGTGTTGGCAGTGGAGGTGCGCAAGCACCACGAGACCGCCGACGCCTTCGTCACGGCCGGTCGCCCCGATCGTGTCGAGCGTGCCAGGGCCGAGGCGTCGGTCCTCGAGGCCTATCTTCCGGCTGCGCTCAGCGACGCCGATCTCGCCGGCATCGTCGCGGCCGAGATTGCGGCCGCTGCCGGCGACGGTGTCGACGGCATGAAGGCGATGGGCCGTGTCGTCGCCGCGGTGCGGGCGAAAGCGGGGCCCACCGCCGATGGAGCGAAGATCGCCGCGTTGGTGAAGGCCGCCCTGGCCGGGTGACCATCTGACCCGCTCGGGGCCAGTAGTAGCGTGCGCGTCATGGCGGCGGACGAAGTGAGTGGATGGGGTGCTGCGGCCACTGCCACGCGGCGACTCGTCGTCGTGATGGTGCTCGCGGCCGCTCTCACGTTGGCGCTCGGAGTGATCTTCATTCCCTCGCACAGCTTCGTTCCGTGGTGGGCGGTGCTGCCGGTGCTGCTGGTGGCCGCGACGCTCAGCACCAGTCGCGTCACCACGGCGGGTCTCCACCGAGGCGGCCGCGAGGTGTTGCTGGTGCCGGTGGGTCAGTACTTCTTCGCCGCGGCGATCCTGCTCGACCCCATTTCCATCGCAGCGTTCGCTGTGCTGATGCCGTCGCTGCGGCCGGCACCTCGCTCGGTGCTCGTGCGCTGCCATCGTCTCATCACGATGATGGCGAGTTCAGCCGCGTTCTGGACGCTGCACGGCGTCGAACGACCCCGACTCGGCAACAGTGAGGGCTGGTGGCTCGTGGGTGCGCTGTTGGCAGCCATCGTGGTGCACACGTTCGCCGAGTCGTCGTTGGTGTCGATCGCCGCTCGGTTCACGGTGGGCACACCCGCCCGCGACACGAACATCTGGAACCTCTACCACGCGCTCCGCGACCTCTGGGAGCTGTGCATCGGTGCGGTGGGCGCCGTGCTCACCCTCATCGATCCGCCGGTGCTGGTGCTGCTGGTACCGGTGGTGGTGTTGGCGGTGGAGCACGTTCGTCTCGAGGGCGAGACGAGGGCGAGTCGCGTCGACCCGCGCACGGAGCTGCTGAACGTACGCGGCTTCGAGGAACTGGCCGCGAAGGAACTCGATCGTGCAGCCGAACTGGAGCGGAAGGTGTGCATGCTCGTGCTCGACCTCGACCATCTCCGCGAGGTCAACAACGTGCACGGGCATCGCGCCGGTGACGCGGTGATCTCGGTGGTGGGTCGGCGGATCCTCGCCAGCACTCGTCGCGACGATGTGGTGGCTCGCGTCGGTGGCGAGGAGTTCGTGGCCCTGTTGCCCGATGTCGGTATCGAGACCGGCCTCAGGGTGGCCGAGCGGATGCGTGCCTCGGTGGCCGATTCGCCGATCGACACCCCGGCGGGACGACTGATGTCGACGTTGTCGGTCGGCGTGGCGGAGTGGATTCCCGGCGAGACGACCGAACGACTCTTCGATCGTGCCGACGCAGCGATGTATGTCGCCAAGCAGTCGGGTCGGAATCGGGTCTGCGTGTCGGAGGCCTGACACGCTGCGTCACCGGATCGCTGCTCACCGCGCGATCGGACATTGCCCCCTTACGCTCGCTTGACCGTTGTGCCTACACTTCGGCGTCTGCGTCGGTTGGGAACCTCAGCGCAGGCGTGTGGTGGGAGCCAACTCGATCGGGGGATCACGTGAAGAAGTCATTGGTGGCGGCCGCCTTGGCCGTGGCGACGCTGGTCGCTGCGCCGGCGGCAGTGGAGGCGGGTGGCGCCGGCATCTCGGCGTCCGACCTGCATGTGCAACCGGCCTCGAAGTCGGGCGTCTACATCGTGGTGATGAAGGGCGACCCTGTGGTCGCCTACCGCGGTGGCATCGCCGGGCTCCGGGCCACGAAGCCGGCATCGGGCGACAAGATCGATCGCCGGAACCTCGACGTTCGTCGCTATGCGGCGCACCTCGATGCGCAACAGAACAAGGCGCTCGCCGCCGTCGGCGTGGCTCGCGGCGCCAAGCTGTCGAGCTACCGCTATTCGGCGAACGGCTTCTCGGCCAAGCTCACCGCGGAACAGGCCGCAGCGCTGCAGGGTCTGCCCTCCGTGCGGTTGGTGGTGGCCGACAGTCTCCGCCAGTTGACCGCCGACGACACCACGGTGGCTCGCCCGAGCGCGACGTCGGCGGCGTTCCTCGGCCTCACCGACCGCAACGGGCCCTACGCCTGGGGCGTGAAGGGCGAGGGCGTGGTGGTGGGCATCATCGACACCGGCATCTGGCCCGAGCACCCGAGCCTCAGCCCGGCTGGCTACGGCGCGCGGCCGGCCACGTTCTCCGGCACCGGCTGCGACTTCGGCAACTCAGCGTTCAACTCGGCCGACGCCCCCTTCACCTGCAACAACAAGCTGCTGGCGGCGAAGTCGTACGGCCTCGGGTTCCACAACGGCACGGGCGAAGGTCTGGTGCCCGGCTCGTACCTGTCGGCCCGCGACGAGAGCGGCCACGGTACGCACACCGCCACCACGGCGGCCGGTAACGCGGGTGTCGCTGCGTCGATCCTCGGCAGCAACTTCGGTGCCGTCACGGGTGTGGCACCGCGTGCCCGCGTCTCGGTGTACAAGGCGTGTTGGGAAGGTGTGCCGGCCGGCTGTGCGTCGTCCGACCTGGCTGCCGCCATCGATGACGCCGTCGCCGACGGTGTCGACGTCATCAACTTCTCGATCGGCAGTTCCGTTGCGGCGTTCTCGATCGAAGACCTGAGCTTCCTGTTCGCCAATGACGCCGGCGTGTTCGTGTCTCGCTCGGCAGGCAACGACGGCCCCGACCCGGCCACCGTGGGCAGTTCGGCCGTCGCTCCGTGGGTCACCGCGGTCGGTGCCTCCACCACCGACAGCACGTTCGAGGGCTCGGTCACGCTGGGCAACGGTCAGGTGTTCCGCGGCGCCAGTGTCACCGGCGCTGCCGGCCCCGCCCCGCTGCTCGACGCGGGCGCGCTCGGCAATCCGCTGTGCCTCGGCACCAAGCCGTTCAGCGCTCCGGTGACTGGGGCGATCGTGCTCTGCAAGCGCGGCAGCAATGCCCGTATCGACAAGAGCAAGACGGTGCTCGATGCAGGCGGTGTGGGCATGGTGCTCTACAACGCCGTGGCGCCGCAGGCGACGGTCACCGACAACCACTGGGTGCCGTCGGTGCACATCACCAATCCCGAGGGCCTGTCGGTGCTCGCGTACATCACCTCGGCAGGTGCTGCGGCAACCGCCACGCTCGGTTCGGCGACTCGGGTGCTTGCGCAGGGCAGCATGATGGCCGACTTCTCGTCGCGTGGGCCCAACCGGTACAGCGAGGACTTCATCACGCCCGACATCACGGGTCCGGGCGTCAACATCCTCGCCGGCCAGACACCGACGCCGGTCGACGGCCCGTCGGGTCAGTTGTTCCAGGCCATCAGCGGCACGTCGATGTCGGCGCCGCACATCGCCGGCATCTACGCGCTGGTGAAGCAGGCGCACCCCGACTGGTCGCCGGCCGCTGCTCGTTCGGCCCTGATGACCTCGGCTCGGCAGAACGTGACGAAGGAGGACGGCCTCACGCCGGCCGATCCCTTCGACATGGGCGCGGGTCATGCCCAGCCCGGTGGCCAGTTCAACCGCAGGGGCTCGCTCTTCAATCCCGGCGCCGTGTACGACGCCGACATCATCGACTACCTCGGCTCGACGTGCGAGACCTTCCCGGTGTTGCCGGCTCTCTTCCTCGGTGACAGCGGCTGCGACAGCCTCGCCGCCTTCGGCGTGCAGACCTCGGCGGAGAACCTCAACCAGGCGTCGATCGCCGTCGGCGACGTGACCGGCTCGGCCACCATCACCCGCACGCTCACCAACGTCAGCGGTCGCCGTCTGTCGCTCGAGGCGAAGGTGCAGACCCCGGCGGGCTTCACCGCCAAGGTGTCGCCGCGTGAGCTCCGCATCGGTGCTGGCCGGTCGGCGACGTTCACGGTCACCTTCACCCGCACCACGGCTGCGTTCGGTTCGTGGTCGTTCGGTTCGCTCACGTGGTCGGGCGACGACTACCGGCTCCGCAGCCCCATCGCCGTGAAGGCGAAGGAGTTCTCGGCGCCGGCGCTCGTGATCGGTTCGGGTGCCTCCGGCTCGGCGAACGTGCCGGTGAAGTTCGGCTACACCGGAACGTTCTCGGCGGTGGCCGGTGGCGCGGTCTCGGCGAACACCGTGGCGGGCACCGTCGACGACGACCCGGCCAACGATCTCTTCACGGCCATCGACTCGGGGGTGGGTTACTCGCTTGAGGCAGTGGTGGTTCCCGATGGTGCGGCGGTCACCCGCATCGCCATTCGGAACGCCGACGTGAACCCGGGTGCCGACCTCGACCTCTACGTGTTCGACTCGAACTTCGATCAGGTCGGCCAGTCGGCCGCCGGTGGCTCGCACGAGACGGTCGACCTCGTCGATCCGGTGCCCGGCGTCTACTACGTGTTGATCCACGGGTACGACGCTGCCGGACCCTCGTCGCCGTACGTGTTGTACGACTGGTCGGTGGGCGCCGCGAACAGCGGCGGCTCGCTGGCGGTCACGGCAGCACCGACATCGGGCACGTCGGGGGGAAGTGGTGTGGTGAGCGTCGCCTGGAGCGGTGCGGATCCGTCGGCCGAGCAGATCGGCGTGCTGCTCCACAACGGCCCGGCAGGCCGAGTGGGTGTCACCCTCGTGGAGCTGAACGGCATCGACTGACGACATCTCGAAGAGCAGTGCGATGAGGGGGCCGGGTGACCGGCCCCCTCATCGCGTCACGGAGCGCGCGATCACGGGTTCACGCTCTGCTGTCCGGAATCGCTCGAGGCGCGAAATTTGCAGGCTTCGTGAAGGTCAACCACGCTCAGTAAACCATCCACCACCAGGCGTACGACCTGGGCGGTAGGACGAAGAAACGATTGGAATCCACCACGCTCGGTGTCACAGTCGTCATCATGCGTAGAAGTTTCCTCAGGTTCATCGGTACGGCCGTGGCCGCCTCCTCACTGGCTGTGCTGGCCGCCCTCCCCGCTGGTGCTGCCTCGGCGGCGAAGTCGGCCCGGTCCGGCACGTCGAGCTACGTGGTGACGTTCCGCCCGGGCGCCAGCGCCTCCCTCGAGGCCAGCGAGAGCCGCGGCAAGGGCCTCAAGGTGTCGCACGTGTTCGAGCACGCGCTGAAGGGCATGTCGGTCGAACTCACGCCGGCAGAGGCCGCCTCCCTCGCTGCCGACCCGATGGTGGCGACCATCGAGCCCGACATCGTCATCCACATGACGGCCGATCAGATCGGTGCCACCTGGGGCCTCGATCGCATCGACCAGCGCTCCCTTCCCCTCAACCTCGTGTACTCCTCGCCCGACTCCGGTGGTGCCGGTGTGAAGGCGTACGTCATCGACACGGGCGTGCGCGCCACTCACACCGAGTTCGCCGGCCGCGTCGCTGCCGGGTACACCGCCGTGGCCGACGGCTTCGGTACCGACGACTGCAATGGTCACGGCACGCACGTGGCGGGCACCATTGGTGGCACCACCTACGGCGTGGCCAAGCGGGTCACCATCGTGCCGGTGCGAGTGCTCGACTGCTTCGGCTCGGGCACCCTGTCGGGCGTGATCGCCGGTATCGACTGGGTCACCGCGAACAACAATGGTGCCCTCGCTGTCGCCAACATGAGCCTCGGTGCATCAGCCACCGCAACGGTCGACGCAGCGGTGGAGCGCCTCGTTGCCGCCGGCGTCACGGTGGCGGTCGCTGCCGGCAACGCCAACGTGGATGCATGCGGCACCTCGCCGGCTCGCACACCGTCGGCGATCACCGTGGGCGCCACCGACAACACCGACGCCCGTGCGGTGTACTCGAACTTCGGTCCGTGCGTCGACATCTTCGCCCCGGGCACCAACGTCACGTCGTCGTGGGCCGACACTGACAGCGCCACCAACACCATCTCGGGAACGTCGATGGCAACTCCGCACGTCGCCGGTGCCGCAGCGCTCATCCTCGCTGCCAACCCGGGCATGACGCCGGCCAACGTCGCTGCGGCGATGATGGCTGCCTCCACACCGAACGTGGTTGCCTCCGCCGGCGTCGGCTCGCCCAACCGCTTCCTCTACTCGGCCCCGCCCGCCGGCAACGTGCCGCCTTCCATCGTCACCACCACGCTGCCCGGTGGCGGCACGTCCACTCCCTACTCGGCTTCGCTCGGCGTGGCCGGCGGTACGGCTCCCTACAACTGGTCGTTGACCGCAGGCAGCCTGCCGACGGGCCTCACACTGGCTCCGGCGACGGGCGTCATCTCCGGTACGCCCACCACAGCGGGAGTGTCGTCCTTCACCGTCATGGTGACCGATGGGAAGGGTCTCACGGCGTCGGCCTCGCTGTCGATCAACATCATCCTCACCATCCCGGTGCCGGGTGCGTTCTCGAAGACGAGCCCCACCACCGGGGTCACCGGCCGTTCGCGTTCGAACCTGGTGCTCACGTGGGCGGCCTCGACCGGAGCGAC
>CAZQPJ010000007.1:0-25960 GCA_964595105.1 uncultured Bifidobacterium sp. | reverse complement strand
GCTGGGTGCTGCCGGGGTGTGGTGCGGTTCGGTGTGGCTCACCACCGACGAGGCCGAGACGCACCCCGTGGTGAAGCAGAAGTTCCTTGCGGCCACCTCCAGCGACACCCTGCGGTCACGGTCGCTCACCGGCAAGCCTGCCCGACAGTTGCGGTCGGCCTGGACCGACGAGTGGGACGACCCGGCCAACCCCCGACCCCTGCCGATGCCGCTCCAGCCGATCCTGGTGGGGCAGGCCCGCGCCCGCATCGACCGCGCCGCCTACCGACCGGGCAGCGGCGCCGAGCAGTTGGCGAACTACTTCGTCGGCCAGATCGTCGGCTCGATGAACGTCGCCAAGCCGGCTGCGCAGGTGGTGTTCGACATGATCGACGAGTTCATCGAGTCGGTGCAGGCATTGGCGGCACAACTCGACGCATGAGTGCGGCCGCCTTGTAGGGCAGCCAGCACCCCGCCTCGAAGTCGTACAGCTTGCAGATCCGCGTGGCGCGCAGGTACGACCGCGCCGACAACTTCGCCGATCGAACCGTGGCCGGATACTTCGCCGCGATGGCTGCTGCCGCGGCAGGCAGCCGATGGAACGGAATGCGCACGTCGACGTGGTGCGGCACATGCACGAAGATGTTGTGGAACCACAGACGGTTCACCAACCGCGGGATGCGCAGGATGGTGGTCGACTCCATCTGCCCGCGGTACTGCGACCATTCGCGCCGCGGCCACCAGCGGGTGTCGGGGCCCACGTGGTGAACGTGCACGGTGAAGCCGATGATGTGCGTGAAGATGAGGAAGGGCACCACGAACAGCTCGATCGGCAGCCACACCGCTGCCACCCAGCCGCTGAACACGGCGCCGAGTGCCGCAGTGCCGCCGATGGTGAGCAGCGCCACGCTGGTGACGAGCGCCTTGCCGCGCACAATGGCGCCGTGCCGCTTGCCGGGCGCAGTGAAGCGCCACATCTTGCGCCACCACACCTCGCGGAGGAAGTAGGCACCGGCCCCGAGGAACGACCACTCGAAACGGTGGCGCAGACGCGCCATGCGACCCAGCTCGTTGTACTGCTGCGGCGTGAGCGGGTGCCACACGAAGTCGAAACCCTCGCGGGTGGTGTAGCCATGATGGATGCGGTTGTGGCCGAGGTCCCACGCCGCTTCCACGTGCATGCTCGGCACCATGCACACCTGGGCGATGAACCGGTTGACCCGACGCGACGCCACCAGTGCACCGTGCGACGCGTCGTGGCCCAGCACGAACAACCCCGACACGGCGAGACCCGCCAGCAACCACAGCGGCACGGTGAGCCACCACCGATCGGTGAGCACGAGGCCGGCCAGCGGAGCGAGCCACAAGAGCACGGCCTGGGTGAGAGCGATGCCCGCCCGTCGCTTCGAGCGCTGGTAGCAACTCGCCGGAATCACCTGCCGGACATCGTTCAGCGAGTCGGAGCGATCGGACGTGGTGGCTTCCGTCATTCCCGCACCCTAGTGCCGAACTGTTGTCAGTGATTCTGCCAACTGTTATGTTCCGGCGATGCGTACGGAGAACTTCCAGGGCCGGATCGGCCGCACCATCGCCGACTCGGAACCGTGGTTCGAGGAACTGCCGCACCCCGGTGAGGAAGCCCCGAACATCGTGGTCGTGCTGCTCGACGACGTCGGGTTCGCCCAGTTCGGCTGCTACGGCAGCGACATCGACACGCCGAACATCGATGCGTTGGCAGCGAACGGCCTGCAGTTCACCAACTTCCACGTCACCCCGCTGTGCTCGCCCACTCGTGCCGCCCTGCTCACCGGTCGCGCCCAACACCAGGCCGGCATGCGGTCGGTCAGCAACTTCCGCACCGGGTTCCCCAACATGCTCGGCCACATCAGCCACAAGACCGCCACGGTGGCCGAGGTGCTGCGAGACCACGGATACGCCACCTTCGCCGTCGGCAAGTGGCACCTGGCACCAATGGAGGAGTGCTCCGCTGCGGGCCCCTTCGACCAGTGGCCGCTGTCGCGCGGATTCGATCGGTTCTACGGATTCCTCGATGGCGAGACCGACCAGTTCCACCCCGAACTCGTGTGCGACAACCATCCCATCGAGCCACCCGGCGGACCCGACGACGGCTACCACCTCTCCGCCGACATCGTCGACCAGATGTTGAAGATGGTCAGCGACAGCAAGGGCGTTCGGCCCGACCGCCCCTTCTTCGGCTACGTCGCCTTCGGCGCCACCCACGCACCGCACCAAGCGCCGCCCGAGTACCTCGCCAAGTACCGCGGCCGTTACGACGAAGGGTGGGACGTCGTGCGCGAGCGCTGGCACCAGCGGCAGCTCGCCGAGGGCGTCATTCCGCCGGGCACCGTGCTGGCCCCGCGGAACCCCGGCGTGGAGCCGTGGGACTCGCTGCCCGAGAACCAGCGACGCCTCGCCGCCCGCCTGCAGGAAGCCTTCGCTGCCTTCCTCGACCACACCGACGTGCAGATCGGCCGCCTCATCACCGGCCTGCGCAACATGGGCCAGCTCGAGAACACGGTGTTCGTGGTGCTCGCCGACAACGGTGCCAGCCAGGAGGGCGGGCCCTTCGGTGTGATGCACGAGATGAAGTTCTTCAACGGCATCTGGGAGACACCCGACGAGGCGATCAAGCGCATCGACGACATCGGCGGGCCGCACAGCCACACCAACTACCCGTGGGGTTGGGCGCAATGCGGCAACAGTCCGTTCAAGTGGTACAAGCAGAACACCCACGAGGGCGGCGTGCACGTGCCGATGGTGATGCACTGGCCGAACGGCATCGCCGCGGGGCAACGCGGCGGCAAGCGTCACCAGTTCGTGTTCGTGGCCGACATCGTGGCCACGCTCTACGACCTCCTCGGCGTCGACGCTCCCGACACGTACCGCGGTGTGCCCCAGCACCCGGTGTCGGGCAGGTCGTTCGCCGCTGCGCTCGCGTCGGCCGATGCACCGTCCGCCAACACACTGCAGTACTTCGAGAACGGCGGTAGCCGGGCACTGGTGCACATGGGCTGGAAGGCCGTGTGCAAGCACGACAAGGGCGCCGACTTCGAGACCGAGCCGTGGGAGCTCTACCACCTCGACGTCGACGCGTCCGAGTGCAACAACCTCGCCGAGTCGATGCCCGAGAAGCTCGCTGAACTCATCGCACTCTGGTGGAGCGAGGCCGAGGTGCACGGCGTGCTGCCGCTCGACGACCGCGGCGTGGAGCTGTTCGGTGTGCGGTTCCGCGACCGGTCGCCGCACCCCGAGAACCGCCGGTACGTCTACCGCCCGCCGATGTCGCCCATGCCGGGCCAGGCGTCCGCCTCGGTCGGCGGCCGCAGCTTCGACCTCACGGCCACCGTCACGAGAGTCCGCGGTGACGAGGGCGTGCTCTACGCCACCGGCACCGAGAACTCGGGTTTCTCGTTCTTCGTCCAGAACGACCGGTTGGTGTTCGACTACAACGCGTTCGACGAACACACCGTGCTCGAGTCGAACATCGAGATCCCCGAGGGCACCTCGACGCTCACCGTGAAGGTGCGGCGTCTCGGCAGCCGCGTCGGTGCTGCCGAACTCGAGATCGACGACCAGGCCGTCGGCAATGTCGATCTCCCGTTCTTCATGCTGATGATGAGTTCGGTCGGACCCAGCGTGGGCTACGACCACGGATCCGCGGTCAGTACGCGGTATGCAAGCCCGTATCACTTCACCGGCACCCTGCACGAGGTGGTCATCCAAGCCAGTCCGGAACGCTTCGCCGACGTGAACGCCGCCGGACACGCTGCCGAAATGGGGCGCCAGTGAAAGTCACCCTGTTGGGCACCGGAAGCCCGATTCCCGACCCGCGTCGCGCAGGGCCCGCCACGCTCGTGCGCACCGACGGGGCATGCATCCTCGTCGACTGCGGCCGCGGAGTGTTGATGCGACTCACTGCGGCGGGCGTGCTGCCGCCGATGCTGAACGGCGTGTTGGTGACGCACCTCCACAGCGACCACATCACCGACCTCAACGACATCATCACCACCCACTGGATCATGGCGCCGGAGGGAACCCCGCTGCGCGTGTGGGGTCCGCCGCGGATCGGCGAGGTGGTGAACGGCATCCTCGCCTCGCTCGCGCCCGACATGCAGTACCGACTCGACCATCACGACGACCTCACCTGGCGGCCCAACCTGGTGGTCACCGAGGTCGCCCCCGGTGACGAGTTCATGGTGGGCACGGCCACGGTGAAGGTCGGCGCCACCGACCACCGACCGGTGGAGCCGACGGTGGCGTTCAGGGTCGACGACGGCGGCCGCAGCGTGGTGCTCGGCGGCGACGGTGTGCCGTGCGATGGCCTCGACCGACTGTGCCTCGGCGCCGACGCCTACGTGCAGACCGTCATCCGCGACGACATCGTCAGGATGATTCCCAACGCTCGCATCCAGGACATCCTCGACTACCACTCCACCGTGGAGCAGGCAGCCGAGACGGCCACCCGCGCCGGCATCGGCACCCTCGTGCTCACGCACTACGTGCCGTCGATCCAGCCGGGTCAGGAGGACGAGTGGCGAGCCCGCGCCGCCGCCCACTTCACCGGCGCCATCGTGCTCGGCGACGACCTCACCGCCGTCGACCTGTAGGCGGTCTTTCTAGAGCAGTTGCTCGCAGCCGGTGCCGGCCAGCAGAGCATCGACCGCGGCGCGGTCGGCAACCGACAGGGCGGCATACGCGTCGCGGAGCCACCGCAGGCACTTGCCCTGGTACACGAACGAGCCCTGCCGGTACTCGTGACCATCGATGGTGACGGTCACGAACTCCTCGCCTGCCTCGAGCGCCGCCGCGTTGGCAACCATGAACGGCGCATACGTCCGCCCGATCTCGTGCAGCAGCGCCACCGTGGTGGGTTCGATGGCATCGCGCCCGCGCCACCCATCGTCGGCCTCGACCTCCCACCACGACAGGTCGTCGATCCAGTCGATCCACACCATCACCCGCGGACCCTCAGTGACGGCGAGTTCCATCGAGTCGGGCTCCCAGCGCACCAGCTGCACGAGTTGGCCGTACAGGCCCATGTCGCCTCGGCCCGGCCGGTCGCCGAGCAGGAAATCGTGGTGCAGTAGGTGCTCGTCGAGGATGTTGAGCAACCGCCGGAAACTGTCCTCGATGACAGGCCGGTTCTGATCGGTGGAGCCCACCAGTGCGGTACGACCGATCTGCCGCTCCTGGATGAACCTGGTGCCACCGGCGTGCCGTTTCGGCGACATGTGCAGGTCGTTGGCCAGCGGCAGCAGAGCCCCCGCCTTGGCGATGGCACGCGGGTACAGGTGGTGCCACCGGTAGTGATACATCGCCTTCGTCACCCACTCGTCGGCGTAGTCCTCGATGAGGTGGTCGATGAACGCGACGACGGGATCGGTGGGCACCAGACTCCGACCGGCGAACATGCCCTCGAGCCGCATGATCTGCGGACTCGAGTCGACCATCGCCTCGGTGTAGTTCCCGTGCTCGTCGGGAAAGGCGAGCGCAGGGATGAGGGCCACCGGCACGGCGGGGAAGTCGACGTCCCAGCGGGAGCCGCGCAGCACCCACGTGAACGGAATGTGCCGATAGCGCATCACGGCGCGCATCTTCAGCGAGTACGGCGACCCGAACGCACCGGCGAGTTTGATGGGATGGTTCATGTGACACTCACTCTCGAGACGGTCGTGAAACTGCAGCAGTAGAGATCGTGGTCGAACCCGGGCGCGTTGAACACCACCGACTGCACCGGGCTTCCGGTGTCGGCACGGCCGAGTTCACTGCCCGTGACGATGTCGAGCACCACCACCTGCTCGGCATTGCGGGCGATGTCGGTATCGCACAGCACGAGTTCGCCCGTGGCGGGAAACAGCACCGGATGTGCCGCATGGTTCAGCTCACGCGTCCACAGCGCATCACGGATGCCGGTGGCGTCGATGCGGAACGCCGTCACCACCCCATTGCCGCTGTCGTATCCCACCGCCACACCGCGCTCGACATCGACTGCCGGCGGGTTGGCGATGAGTCCGTTCGGCAGACCGCACACCTCTGCCAATTGGACCGCACCGGTGGCGAGGTCCACACGAACGAGATGCAGCGGCGACGACGACACGCCCACTCCACGGAAGTGCCCCACATAGCCGTCGGCACCGAGACCGTTGTCGAGGAACCACGCCGCACCTCCGGCGATGACGGCGTCCCAGCCGTAGGTCTGGCCGTCGAGCGTGCGGTACCGCGCCACGAACGCGTCGTCGAGCACCAACGCCTCCCCCGTCCACCGCACCCGGATGAGCGATTCGTCACCCACGACGTAGATGTCGGCACCATCGGCGCTGAGTCGCGCGATGGAGGGCTCGGGCAGTTCGAGGCGCGCCACGACGCGGAGCCCGTCCGGCTCGAGCACCAGCAGTTCCGAGGGCGTCATCTCACCTCGCGGGAAGTCCTTCATCGCCAAGCAGCCATCGGGCAGCACCACGAAGCTGTTGTACGAGCGCTGTCGCGGCAGCTCCCTGCTGGCGAGCACCTCGAGGCTCGCCGACAGCCGGTGCGCATGCCGCCCGAACACCACGTACAGCGAGCCGTTGGCATGCGCTGCCACACCGCCGGGCCACGTGGGGCCGCCTGCCAGATCGGGCGAACGGCGGATGGTCTCGAGGGTGACGGGATCGATCTGCTCGAGCCACGACACCGCCGCGTCACCGCCGGTGTGGCACAGCAGGTACACCTCACCGGGTTCGCGCAGCACCACCATGGTCGACACCATCGACAAGCGCGACACCACCGACAAGCGCCCCGACCCGAGGCCGAGCGCAGCGCCGTCTAATGGTGTCTCGAGCCGACGAGGACCACCATCCTCTGCGGGCCATCGGCTCGGCCACAGGGCGGCAGACATCTCCATCCGCCGATTCTGACGCGCGCACCGATAGCGTCACGAAGGCAACGGTTCGATCGTCGAGACGTTGCGGTCGAGTGCAGCGCCTCACGGCGCAGGTTTCTCCTTCGGGAGTGTTCGCCTTCGAGGCGTATGGCCAGTGCATCACACGGCCACCCCCGAACAGAAAGCAACTCAGATGTCCAACGATTTCGGCGCGCTCGGCGTGCCCGATGCCATCGTCACCGCCCTCTCGGCGCGTGGCGTTACCGAACCCTTCCCCATCCAGACCGCCACGCTGCCCGACTCGCTCGCCGGGCGCGACGTGCTCGGCCGCGGCCGCACCGGCAGCGGCAAGACCATCGCCTTCGCCATTCCCGTGGTGACGGCGCTCGCCAACAGCGGCATCCGCCGCCGCCCCGGCCACCCGCGGGCGCTCGTGCTGGTCCCCACGCGCGAACTCGCCAACCAGGTCACCGAGACGCTGGCACCGCTCGCCGCAGCCATGGGACTGCGCGTCACCACCATCATCGGCGGTGTTGGCCAGAACCCGCAGGTGAAGGCGCTGCAGGCGGGCGTCGACGTGATGGTGGCGTGCCCGGGGCGACTGGAGGACCTCATCCAGCAGCGGCACTGTTCACTCGCACAGGTGGAGGTGACCGTGCTCGACGAGGCCGACCACATGGCCGACCTGGGATTCCTGCCCTCGGTGAAGCGCCTCATGGATGCCACCCCGAAGACCGGGCAGCGCCTGCTCTTCTCGGCGACACTCGACAATGGCATCGACGTGTTGGTGCGGCGCTATCTGTCGAACCCCGTCACCCATTCGGTCGATCCTGCGGTGGCGCCCGTTGCCACGATGACCCACCACGTGTTCGCGGTGCAGCTGGCCGACAAGCCGCAGGTGGTGCGCGAACTCGCCGCCGGCCACGACCGGTCATTGCTGTTCACCCGAACGAAGCACGGCGCCAAGAAGCTCGCCAAGCAGCTCTCCACGGTGGGAATCCCAGCGGTGGAACTGCACGGCAACCTGTCGCAGAACGCTCGTGAACGGAACCTCGAGGCGTTCGCCGACGGCAGTTGCCGCGTGCTGGTGGCCACCGACATCGCCGCGCGTGGCATTCATGTCGACGAGATCGGTCTCGTCGTCCACGTCGACCCGCCCGCCGAGCACAAGGCGTACCTGCACCGCAGCGGCCGCACGGCACGCGCTGGCAACGAGGGTGTGGTGGTGACCATCATGACCCCCGATCAGGTGAAGGACGTGAAGGCGTTGGCCCGCGACGCGAAGATCGAACCGACCATCACCAGGGTGGCTCCGGGCCACGCCATCATCACCGAACTGGCCGGCCCGGCCGCACCCGCGCGACACGTGGCCCCGACGGCCGCCCCCGCCCAACGCCAACAGCCGCGCCAACAGCAGCGTCAGCAGCAGCAGTCGCAGCGCCAACAGCCGCGCGCACACGGCCAGCAGCAGCAGACCGGCGCTCGCTCGGGGCAGTCGCCTCGTGGCCGCAACAACCGCGGGCGTAGGGTGAGCGCGTCGTCCTGAAACGGAGCGCGCCATGACCACCCTGCCCGACCCTGCCGACCTCACCATCGATGAATGCGGTCAGGCGTTCCTGACCGGACAGACCTTCACCGACGAAGCCTTCTTCCACGGCATCACCACACGCCTGCGGCGCGAGTCGCCGGTGCACTGGGTGGAACACCCCGACTTCAACCCGTTCCACGTCATCACGAAGCACGCCGATGTGCTCGACATCGAACTGCACCCGGCCGAGTTCCTCAACGCGCCCCGCGCCGTGCTCGGCAACAAGGAGGCCGACGCCATGCGCGCCATGCAGGGCCACCTGGTGAAGAGCCTCGTGCAGATGGACGACCCCGAGCACCGACAGCACCGCAACCTCACGTCGGAATGGTTCCTCCCCAAGAACCTCGCCACGCTCGATGCGCGCCTCGCACAACTCGCCGAGCGTTCCGTGCAGCAGATGATCGACGCCGGAGGCGAATGCGACTTCGCCGCCGACATCGCCATCCAGTACCCGCTCTACGTCATCCTTGCCATCCTCGGATTGCCGGAGTCCGACTACCCGCGGATGTTGCGGCTCACCCAGGAACTGTTCGGAGCCGAGGACCCCGACTTCAAGCGAGACGAGAACGTGCTGGCGGGCCTGGTGCAGACGGTGGCCGATTTCGTCGCCTACTTCGACGGCATCACGGCCGACCGCAAGGCGTCACCCACGAGCGACCTCGCCTCGGTGATCGCCAACGGCATGATCGACGGGCAGCCGATCGGCCACAAGGAGCAACTCGGCTACTACATCATCACCGCCACCGCCGGGCACGACACCACGTCGAACTCGATGGCAGGCGGCATGTTGGCGCTGCTGCAGCACCCCGATGAACTCGCTCGCCTGCAGGCCGACCCGACGCTGATGAACACTGCGGTCGACGAGATGATCCGCTGGACCTCGCCCGTGAAGCACTTCATGCGCACGGCAACGGTCGACTACGACGTGCGTGGCACCACGGTGAAGGCCGGCGACGACGTGCTGCTGAGCTACTGGTCGGCGAACCGTGACGAGGACGTGTTCCCCGACCCATTCCGTTTCGACGTCGGTCGCACGCCGAACAAGCATCTCGCCTTCGGCTTCGGCGTGCACTACTGCCTGGGCGCGATGCTGGCCCGGATGGAACTGAAGGCGCTGTTCGGTGCTCTCCTGCCGCGGCTCGAACACATCGAACTGGCAGGCGAACCGCAGTTGGTGAGGAGCACCTTCGTGAGCGGCCTGAAGCGACTGCCCATCACGTACCGGCTGCGCTGAGCCCTTCGACGTCGCTCCAGAGCGCCTGACGCCGCAGGGCGGTGTCGCTGCGACGGGTGCGCGGCATCTTGTGGATGCTGCGACGAGCGCGGTCGAGCCAGAATCCGCCCGACGATTCCCCGGGTTCGCTGGCGGCGGCCAACCACACGATGGTGTCGGCACCCTGCATCGTCGACCGCAACAGCGGACCCACGACACGTCGGAACGTGGGCAGCGAGTGCTCCACCCCCGGGGTGTCGGCCCAGCCTGGGTGCATCGCGTGGAACACCACTTCGGTGGCAGGCACGCGCTGGGCCCACATCTCGTTCAGCGTCACCTGGGCGCGCTTCGCCCGCGCGTACTGCTCGGTGCCGTTGTAGCGGCGGTCCATCTGCAGGTGCTCCACACGCAGTGGCGAGGCGTACATGCCGCCGGACGACACCGTGATGACACGACCGGGTGCCGCTGCCCGCAACCTCGGCAGCAGCAGGGTGGTGAGCAGGTGCGGACCCACCACCTGACTCGCCACGGTCTGCTCGATGCCCTGCGGTGACTCCTGACGGGTTGCGGTGAGGGCGCCGGCGTTGTGCACCAGCACGTCGATTCGGCGAAACCGGGCGGAGAGGTCACCAGCCGCCCTGCGCACCTGCGCCAGATCACCCATGTCGGCGATCACCGTCTGCACGTCGGCACCCTCACTGCCGGCCAGACGCGCCCGCACCGCCTCGGTCTTCGCTGCATCACGTCCGAGCACCACCACGGTGGCACCGAGTTCGACGAACTGGCGTGCTGCCTCGAGGCCGAGCCCCGAGGTGGCACCGGTGACCACCACCACCTTGCCGTCCATGCGCAGCGAGACGAGCCGCTGCCAGCCCGGCAGCCGCGAACGGGCATCGAATCCGAGCCGGGTGAAACTGGTGACCACCGGTACCTCGATCGCCCTGTCGAGGATCCTGCTGATGCGCATGGCCTCAGACTGCCCCAGCAGCGCGTACCGCTGCCAAGGTGGCCTGCAAATGAGTGCGCAGCAGAGTGCCCGCGCCTCGGGCGTCACCAGCGCGCGCGGCTGCCACGAGCCGGAGGTGTTCGTCGGCGGCATCGCCCTTCCGATGTCCGGAGGTGACGAGTGCCATCTGGATGCGCTGCGAGTGCTCGAGCAACAGCGCCACCTGGTCGACCAGCAACCGGTTGGGGCACCGCGACACCAGCGCCAGATGGAAGGCGCGGTGAGCATCGTGCGAGGCCGCAGGCGACGAATGCCGTCGCGCCAGGGCACGGTGCGCGGCGGTGACCTCATCGACGAAATCGTCGAGGCCGGAGCGTTCCGCCGCCTTCACCGACTGTTCGATGGCGGCGGGGTCGAGCAGCAACCGCACCTCGTAGATCTGTGCTGCGTCGTGGAAGCTCACCGGCGCCACCCGTGCCCCACGTTGGGGCTCGAGCACCACGAGACCTTCACCGGCGAGACGACGGAACGTCTCTCGCAACGGAGTGGCCGACACACCCCACTGCTGCGCGAGACGCTCGGCGACGAGCTTCTCTCCCGGCCCGAGTTCGCCGTGGAGGATGGCGGCGCGCAACAACTGGTCGACCCAGTCGGCCCGCGTGGGAGGAGTCTCGAGCACCTCGGTCACGCCGGCGAGCGTAGCCCTGTTGCGCTGAATCAACAATCTATAGATAATGGGCGGATGTACCGACTGCTGAACATCAACCACCGGGCTGCACTGCAGACCGGCGATCACTGGCACGACCTCGCCGCACTGTCGGGCGACCCGTCGCTCGCCTCACCCATGGAGGCAGTCGCCCGTCATCGCGAACTCCACGCGTTGCACGATGCAACTGAAGACCGCAATCCCGACGGTGCGGTGGCCGACGTGGAGTTGATGGCCTGTGTTCCCTCCCCCGCCAAGGTGTTCGCCATCGGCCTCAACTATCGCTCGCACGCCGCCGAGAGCGACATGGAACTGCCGCCCGCACCACTGACGTTCACGAAGTTCCCCAGTTGCCTCGTCGGACCCACGGCCGACGTGGTGCTGAGCGGTAGCCGGGTCGACTGGGAGGTCGAACTGGTGGTGGCCATCGGCACCGGCGGCCGGCACATCGCCGAGGCCGACGCGTGGTCGCACGTCGCCGGCATCACGCTGGGTCAGGACATCAGCGACCGGGCGGTGCAGATGACTGGCAAACCCCCGCAGTTCTCGCTCGGCAAGAGCTTCGACACATTCGGCCCCATCGGGCCAGCGCTCGTGTCGGTCGACCAGTTCCCCAACCCCGACGACATCGAACTGTGGTGCGAGGTCGACGGTGAACGCATGCAGCACGCTCGCAGCAGCAACCTCATCTTCACCGTGCCCTACCTGGTGTCGTACCTGTCGGGCATCTGCACCCTCGAGCCGGGCGACATCATCTTCACCGGCACTCCGGACGGCGTGGGTGCGGCCCGCGGGCGATTCCTGAAGGCCGGCGAGACCATCCGTTCGGGCGCCGAGGTGATCGGCGAGATGTCGAACCGCTGCGTCGAGGCAGGCCGCTGATGGGCCTCCACCGTCTTCTCTCGATGCGCATCGGCGTACCCGATGCCGATTCCCTCGGCGCGTTCTACGACGAGGTCGGTCTGCAGTCGAGCGGCACCGGCGCCTACACAGGCTCCGAGGGCGGCCCCACCGTCGACGTGGAGCAGTACGGGTTCCGCCGCCTGCTCGAGGTCACCGCCGGAGCCAGCGACGAACGCGACCTCGACCTCGCCGTCGAGCGCCTCACCGGATTGGGGCTCTCGCCCACGATGTCCGACGGCGTCGTCTCGGTGGTCGACCCCTCGTCGCTCGTCACGTTCCGCATCCGCGTCGCCGAGCCATTCGTGCAGGCCGCGCAGCCACCGATGGTCGACAATGCGCCCGGCGCAGTGGTGCGCCGCAACGCCCGAGCATCGGGCGTGTTGAGGTCCGCGCGCCCACCCCGGCGTCTCGGCCATCTGGTGATGGGGTCGACCGACCTCGCTGCCACGCGTGACCTGCTCGTCCACGGTGTCGGCTTCAAGGTGTCGGACGACTGCTCTCCGTTCATCGCATTCCTCCGGTGCTCCACCGACCACCACAACGTCGGCATCGTGAACAGTCCCGTTCCCCTGTTGCAGCACTACTCGTGGGAATGCGACGACGTCGACCACGTGGGCAGCACCGCCACGTCGCTGCTGCGCACCGACCCAGCGCGCCACGTGTGGGGCTTCGGTCGCCACTTCGTCGGCTCGAACTACTTCTGGTACCTGCGCGACCCGTCCGGGTCGTTCGTCGAGTTCTACAGCGACATGGACGTGATCGACGACGACGACGCATGGGAGCGTGAGGGCCGCACGCCGATCACCGGACATCAGATGGCCAACGCATGGGGTCCGCCGCTCCCACCCGAGTTCGTGATGCCCACCGACATCGAGGTCCTGAAGGCGGCATGGGCGGCCAAGGGGTGACCACCGACCACCAGGTGGTGGTGGTCGGCTTCGGCCCCGTGGGGGTCACGCTCGCCGGACTCCTGGCCCGTCGCGGTGTCGACGTGCTGGCCATCGACCGCGAGACCGACATCTTCTCGCTCCCGCGTGCTGCTCACCTCGACAGCGAGGTGATGCGAGTCCTCCAGGACCTCGGCTGCGCCGACACCGTTGCGCCCGCCCTCATCGAGAACGAGGGCATGGACTTCCTCACCGCCGACCGGCAGGTGCTGCTGAGCATGCGAGGGAGAGGTCCCACCCCGTCCGGGTGGCCATCCTCGAACTTCTTCCATCAGCCGAGCCTCGAAGTACCGATGCGCGCAGCCGCCATCGCGGCAGGTGCGGAGGTGCGACTCGGCGTGGAAGTCGACGCTGTGCACGACCTCGGCGACCACGTACGCATCAACCTCGCCGACGGTTCATCGGTGACCGCGCAGTACGTGGTGGGCTGCGACGGTGCTCGTTCGATGGTGCGCAAGCACCTCGGCATCACCATGGACGACCTCGGGTTCGAGGAGCCATGGCTGGTGCTCGACACCGTCCTCCGTCCCGGCACGCCACTGCCCACCACGGTGACGCTGCAGGTGTGCGACCCCGATCGTCCGCACACCCTGGTGCCGATGCCGCCGCCACGGTTCCGCTTCGAGTTCATGATGCTCCCCGGTGACGACCCCGACGAGTTGTCATCCGAAGCGTTCGCACGTCGACTGATGTCGGCCTGGCTCGACCCAGCGGACGTCGACATCGAACGCAGCGCCGTGTACACGTTCCACGGCCTCATCGCCCACGAGTGGCGCCGCGGCAGCGTGCTGTTGGCCGGCGATGCGGCGCACCAGATGCCGCCCTTCCTCGGGCAGGGAATGTGCTCGGGCATCCGTGATGCCGCGAACCTCGCATGGAAGCTCGAGCGCGTGCTCCGCGGCAGCGCCCCCGAGGCACTGCTCGACACCTATCAGGCCGAGCGCGAACCGCACGTTCGCCGGATCGTGGAGAGCGCCGTGGGTTTCGGTCGGCTCATCTGCACCACCGACCACGAGGTCGCTGCCGCCCGCGACCAGAACATGCTGGCGGCGCGCGCTGCAGGCGGCGGCGAGGTCGGTCGCACCGCGGGCCCGGGGCTGCCGGAGAGCGTGCTCGTGGCGGCCGAAGGTCAACCGTCACTGCAACCCACCGTCGACGGGCAGCGGCTCGACGACCTCGTGGGCCCCGGGTTCTCGGTGCTCTGCCGCGTTGCCGACGCCGATGTGAGCGCGTGGCACCCCCTCGACGCCGTGGTGCTCGACGCCGACGCCATACCGGCCATCGCGACAGTGCTCGACGCTCTCAGCGCCGACGTGGCCGTCATCCGACCCGACCGGTACGTGATGTGGACGGGGGCATCGGGCGAGCCGATGCCGACGGCCATCCGTGAACTGATCAGTCGCTGACCGACTCGTCGCCGACGGACTGGTCGGCGTCGTCCCCGGCGTCGGTGGCCGCCTCCTCGACGGCCTCGGACTGCGCCTCGGGTTCGGGCTCCGGGAGCGGCGCCCACGCCGGGCGGGCGCCCGTCTCCAGTTCGATCACCCGCGCCTTCGCGGCCTTCCATGCGGCGTCGGCCTCGGCGGCGCCCCGTCCGCTCGCCTTCGCTGCTCGCACCGCAGCGATTGCCCGGTCGAGGTCGCGCTTCGCGTCTCGCAACGCGTTGGCCTCGGCTTCGGCGGCGGCCTTCCGCGCCGCCGCGGCGTCGCGTTGCTGACGGTCGCGTTCTCGCTGCTCGCGATCACGCGCCTCCGTTTCCTTCAACGCCGCGGCGAAGAGTTCGGCAGGGTCGCGGCCCGTGGCCGGAGCAGGGCCCGAGACAGGCCGGTGCGGTGTGGCCGACGACGGGTTCTTGGGGCGGTGACGGCTGGGCATCGCCTGTCAGTCTGCCCGTTCGAACCGGGGGCGTGTCAATGCCCCAACAACGCCTCGATGCGGCGCTCCGCATCGCCGCACTCGCCCACGTGGGCGCACAACCAGCCGTCGTCGTAGTAGGTGTCGAGGTACCGTTCACCGGCGTCGCAGATCAGCGACAGCAGCGACCCGCGGCGGCCGGTCCGTCGCATCTCGTCGGCGAGGGTGAGCATCGCCGCGAAGTTGGTGCCGGTGCTCGGCCCCATGCGACGGCCGAGGAGTCCGCTGAGCGCATGCATGGCCGCCACCGAGTCGGTGTCGGACACCTCGATCATCCGGTCCACCACCGTACGGATGAAGCTCGGCTCCACACGCGGACGACCGATGCCCTCGATGTGGCTGCCCTCGGAGGTCACCGTGTCGTCGCCGGACTCGAAGAAGCGGGCGAAGACCGATCCCTCCGGATCGGCAACGCACAGCTGCGACGAGAGACGGTGATAGCGCAGGTACCGGCCGATGGTGGCACTCGTACCGCCGGTGCCTGCGCCCACCACCACCCATTCCGGCACCGGGAACCGCTCGTGCCGCATCTGCAGCATCATGCTCTCGGCAATGTTGTTGTTGCCGCGCCAGTCGGTGGCGCGCTCGGCGAACGTGAACTGGTCGAGGTAGTGACCGCCGGTCTGCGCCGCCACCGATCGTGCCTCGTCGTACACGTCGGCGGCGCGCTCCACGAAGTGGCACGAGCCGCCGTAGAACTCGATCTGGGCGACCTTCTCGTGCGAGGTGCCGTGCGGCATCACCGCGACGAACGGAAGGCCGAGCAACCGTGCGAAGTAGGCCTCGCTCACCGCTGTCGAACCGCTCGACGCCTCCACCATGGTGGCGCCCTGTTCGATCCAGCCGTTGCAGAGGCCGTAGAGGAAAAGCGAACGGGCCAGTCGGTGCTTCAGGCTGCCCGTGGGGTGGGTCGACTCGTCCTTGAAGTACAGGTCGATGCCGGCTGCGCGCAGGGTGGGCACCGGGCATGGGATGAGGTGGGTGTCGGCCGAACGCTGGAAGTCGGCCTCGATCTGGCCCACCGCCCACTGCTGCCAATCGTGGGGTTGCTCGCTCGTCACCCGTTCATCATGCCCCACCACGAATACAGTGTCGGCATGCCCACACCGATCGAACTGCGCAGCGACAACGCCGCCGGTGTCGCCCCGGCCATCCTGGCCGCCCTCACCGAGGCCAACGAGGGCTCGGCGCTGGCGTACGGCGGCGACCGACTCACGCAGGAACTGCACGAACTCGTCGCGGCCACCTTCGATGCGCCGGGCGCTGCCGTGTTCCCCGTCGCCAGCGGCACCGCAGCCAACGCCATCGCACTGTCAGCACTGTGCCCGCCGTGGGGCAGCGTGCTGTGCCACGACACCGCACACATCGTCCGCAACGAGGGCGGAGCCACCTCGATGTACGGCGCCGGTGCCGTGATGCGCGGCGTTGCCGGTGACCACTACAAGATGCGGCCCGACGCGGTGCGAGACGTCTATGCCGACACCAACTGGGGTGACCCCCACCACTCGCAGCCGTCGGTGCTGTCGCTGACCTGCCCCACCGACTACGGCACCATCTACACGCCCGCCGAGGTGACCGCCCTCTCGGCAGCGGCTCGCGAGCGCAGCCTGCGGGTGCACCTCGACGGTGCACGTCTCGCCAATGCCATCGCCGCGCTCGGCTGTGCGCCCGCCGACATCACCCGCGCCGCCGGCGTCGACGCCTTCTCGCTCGGCGCCATCAAGGGTGGCGCGATGAGCACCGACGCCATCGTGTCGTTCGATCCGATCGTCAGCGACCAACTCGTCTACCGCCTCAAGCGAGCCGGCCACGCAGCCAGCAAGATGCGCTTCCAGTCCGCACAGTTGCTGGCGTTCCTTCGCGACGGCCTGTGGCTGCGGCTCGCCGGCACGGCCAACTCGGCGATGGCGGAGCTGACGCTCGGTCTACGGGAGCGCTTCGTCGAACTGCTGGCCGAGCCGCAGGCCAACATCGCGTTCCTGCGAGTCGGCGAGCCAGCGGCCGCAGCACTGGCCGAGCTCGACGTGTACTTCTACTCGATGGGCAACGGGGTCATCCGTTTCGTCACCAGCTGGCAGACCACGCCTGACGACGTGCAGGAAGTGCTGCGGCGCCTCGACATGGCGCTCGACCAGCAGCAGCGCCGCTAGTCGATGGCGAACTGCGCCGCCGCCCGTTCGGCGAGGTGCGGCGCGATGCAGGTCTGCACCACGCGAACGTGCTCGGGGTGGTCGCGGTAGGTCACGTACCCGTCGAGGTCGTGGAACACGGCCGTGACGGCGAAATCGAAGTTGGTCGACGCGGAGGCGAGGTCGGGGCCGAATTGGTAGTCGATGATCGACGGCACCAGCCGTGGCAGTTCGGCGAGGGCCGCACGCAATGCGTCGACCGCCTCCACCGGGGTGTCGGGCTTGAACTTCAGCATCACCACGTGACGAACCATGGACCGACCCTAGTGACCGGAGCGACCGTCGGCGAGGTGCAACGCCCTCAGCCCGCGGATGACGAAGTTCGGCTGGTACTCGGGCTCGGCCGCGAGCACCAGGTCGGGGAAGTTGGCGGCGAGACCCGCCAGCGACACCTCCAGTTCCTGACGTGCCAGCGGTGCTCCCACGCAGAAGTGGATGCCGCCGCCGAAGCCGATGTGCGCAGTGTCGCCACGCCCCACGTCGAATCGGTCGGGGTCGGCGAAGCGGCGAGGATCTCGCTCCGCGGCGCCGAACAGCATCGCCACCTCCTCCCCCACCTCGAGAGGCTGCCCGGCGATCTCGACCCCCTCGTCGAGCACCCAACGCTCGAACAACTGCAGCGGAGCGTCCCACCGCAGCAACTCCTCGATCGCCACACGTGCCGACACCTCGCCCGAGGTGATGCGATGCCACTGGTCGCGGTGGAGCATCAACGCGCGAGTGCCGTTGCCGAGCGTGTTCACGGTGGCCTCGTGGCCGGCCTCGAGCAGCACCATCGTGGTGCTGACGATCTCGTCCTCGGTCAGCACCTCACCCTCGTCCTCGACGCGCACGAGTTCACTCACCAGCAGGTCGTCGGGTCGACGCCGCTTCTCTGCGATGAGCGCCTTCGTGTAGTCGATGTACTCCCCCGCAGCGCGGTCGGCAGCGGCACGCACTTCGTCGGTCGTCGACAGCTCGTACATCTTCACGATGGCGTGCGACCAGTCGAGCAGCAGTCGGGTGTCGGCCCGCGGCACACCGAGCATCGACGCGATGACCGCCACCGAGTACGGCTGCGCATAGTCGCGCAGCATCTCGAACCGTCCGCGTTCGCGGCACTCGGCGAAGAGTTCCGTCGAGAAGCCCTCGATCTGCGGCCGCAGCGCCGCCACCGCTCTCGGGGTGAACACCTTGGCCACCAGTCGGCGGATACGGGTGTGGTCGGGGGGTTCCAGACACAGCAGCGACCACCGCTCGTGCTGGTGGAACCGAGCCCACCGGGGATCGGGCGCCGGAAGACCGTCGTAGGCACGCCCGAGACGACGGTCGCGCAGCGTCTCGTGCACATCGGCGAAGCGGGTGATGGTCCACTGCCCCGTCAGCGGGTTGCGGAAGCCGGGCGTTGCCTCGCGAAGCGCGTTCAGCACCGGATACGGGTCGGCGATGAACGCCGCATCGGTGGGGTCGAACCGGCTCACGAGTGCGTTCACATCGGTCACCGCCAGATCATCGCACAGCGCGCAGCGGCTAGGTTCGGGCCGTGAGCGCTCCCTTCCCTCATCTCGCCCAGCCGCTGCAGTTGCGGCACCTCACGCTGCGCAACCGGGTGGTGTTCGGGGCCCACACCTCCAACATGAGCGACGGCGGCCTTCCCGGCCCGCGACATCTCGGCTACTACCTCGAACGCGCCCGCGGCGGTGCGGCGATGATCGTGGTGGAGCCCGTACCCGTTCATCGCACCGCCGTGCTCACCCGCGGCAACTTCCGAGTCGCGTCCGACGATGTCGTACCCGGCTTCCGCGCCATCACCGACGCCGTGCACGCGGAGGGCACGGTCATCCTCCAGCAGCTGTACCACGTGGGCCAGCACGGTGACTTCGACAACAGCTACCAGCCGTCGTGGTCACCGAGCGGTCTGCCCAGTTACCACGACCCCGAGGGCAGCCACGCGATGACCGAGGCCGAGATCGAGGAGGTCATCGAAGGGTTCGTCGGTGCCGCCGCACGTGCCCAGCGATGCGGCTTCGATGGCGTCGAACTGTTCGCCGCATACCACGCCATCATCGACCAGTTCTGGCTGCCGTGGTCGAACCGTCGCACCGACCAGTGGGGTGGTTCGCTCGAGAACCGGCTCCGCTTCGGTGCCGAGATCATGCGCCGCATCCGTGCCGCGGTGGGCGACGAGTTCGTCATCGGGCTCGCCGTCAGCATCGACCCCACCAGCGGTGTGGCGATGACCCTCGACGACCTCTGCGAGGTGGTCGCCTGGTACGACGAACGCCAGTTGATCGACTACGTCACCTGCGGCACCGGCAGCTACTTCGACGTCGACAAGATCATTCCCACGTTCCAGTACGCCGACAAGCTCGGGGTGGAGTACGCGGAACGCCTGTCGTCAGTGGTGCGGCACGCCAAGGTGCAGGCCGAGAGCCACATCCGTACGCCCGAGAACGCCGACTACGTCATCGCCTCCGGACAGGCCGACATGGTGTCGATCATCCGTGGGCAGATCGCCGACCCACACCTGGTGGGCAAGGCGCTCGGTGGCCGTGCCGAGGAGATCCGCGGCTGCATCAGCTGCAACCAGATGTGCTGGGGTCGCCGTTTCCGCGACTACTGGATCAGCTGTCTGGTGAACCCGTCGGTGGGGCGTGAATGGGAATGGGGAGGCGACACCTTCCTGCCGGCACCGGAGCGCAAGAAGGTGCTCGTGGTGGGAGGGGGGCCGGCAGGGCTCGAGGCAGCGCGCGTCGCAGCCGAACGCGGCCACCGCGTGACGCTGGTGGAGGCCGGACCGGAACTCGGTGGGGCGTTCCGTCTCGCCGGGCTCCAACCTCGGCGATCGCAGATCACCGAACTCGTCCAGTGGTACGAACGCGAACTCCAGCGGCTCGACGTGCACGTGCGGCTCAACCAACCGCTCGACGCCGACGAGGTGATGGCCTTCGGTGCCGACGAGGTGGTGATGGCCACCGGCTCGCAACCCGACACCTCGGGCTTCCAGCGGTACCTCCCGCTCGTCGACCGCATGCCGGGCGCCGAGCTCCCCAACGTGGGCAGCATCGAGGACGTCCTCGACAACCGCCTCCGCGTCGGCGAACGCGTGGTGGTGGTCGACGACCTCGGCGATTGGCGCGGCACCGGCACGGCGTGGCACCTCGCCGAACGCGGCCACCGGGTGGTGATCGTCACCAGTCACGCCAAGGTCGGGAAGACCATCGAGCGCACGTCCGGCGACTGGAAGTTGCGGTCGCAACTCGCCCAGTTGGGCGTCGTGTGGCACACCGAGTGCGTGGTCAGCGAGTGGACCACCAAGGGCGCCACCGTGCGCAGCCTGCTCGACGGCAGCGAGCAGTTCGAGGCCGCCGACACGCTGGTGCTGGCCCTCGTGAACATTCCCGAGACGAGCGTGCTCGACGACGTGCGCACACGAAACGGGTCGGTGCGAGCGGTGGGTGACGTGGTGGCCGCACGCACCGCGGTACAGGCCATCTACGAGGGCCGCGTCACCGCAATGGAGTTGTGACAGGGCGCAACTCGAACACCACCACGTGGCCGTCGCCGGCGACCCTCGCCGACGCGGTGTCGACCTGCACCGCGTCACCTGCGTCCGCCGTCACCGACTCGCCGCCCGTGATCACGCTCACCTCACCGCTCGCCACGTAGAGAATGGTCAGTCGGCCCGCCTCGACGCTGAACGGTGCCTGCCTCGCGCTCGCGGCGGCAACCCAGCGGTCGCGGCGCCAGAAGAGGTTGAGATCGGTGGTGGGTCCGCCGACCAACTCGGCGTGCACGGCCTGCTCACCGGGGAACCGATGCGGCTCGAGGCGGCGCAACGGCGTGGCCTCCCCGTCGGCGTGCAACACCATCCCTTCCCCGGACAGGAGCACCAGGAGTCGGTCGACACCCGCGAAGGTCGAGAACGGTCCGCTGTCGGCGACCTCGGCAACGGAGAGGCGCCACTCGAACGACTCGTCACCCGGTTCCACCATGTACTCACGCGTCGTGCCACCGCCGTTCTTCCATGGCATGGCAACCGCGTCAGCAGCGCGGACCACGCGCAGCACGGCCGTTCAGCCGATCAGGGTGATGGCACGCTCGGGGCAGTTGCCCTCGGCGCGCTGCACCGCCGACTCGAGTTCGGCCGGGATGTCACCCTCGATGAGGAGCACGGCATTGCCGTAGTCGTCGGCGCCGAACACCTCGGGCGCCGCCACGGCACAACTCTGGTGGCCGTGGCACAGGTCGGGGTCGATGGTGACTCGCATCAGCCCCTCACGGTACCGCTGGCGAACACGGTCACGAAATGGCGGCGCCGAAGAGCTTGCCGACGAGCATGGTGACACCCATGGCGATGAGGCCACCGAGCACCACACGTGCCACCGGACGTGCGGGTGCGGCACCGCCCAGTCGGGCACCGGTGTACCCGAGGCCCAGCAGCGAGAGCACTGCGACGGCGATGATGGCCGCGATGCGGGTGGAGGTCGAGGCAATCGCCGCGGCCGCCAACGGCACACCCGCACCGACGCTGAAGGCGAGCGCCGAGCTCCACGCCGCCTGGAAGGGCTTGGCCAGACCATCGGTGCTGATGCCGAGTTCGTCGCGGAGGTGTGTGCCGAGCGCATCATGCGCGGTCAGCTGGACCGCCACCTGACGGGCGAGGTCGGGTCCGAGGCCCTTGGCCTGGTAGATACCCACCAGTTCCTCGAGCTCGTGGTCGGCCTGGTGCTCGAGTTCCCACGTCTCCTTCTGGATGTCGCTGCGCTCGGAGTCGCGCTGGGAGCTCACCGACACGTACTCGCCCAGCGCCATCGAAATGGCCCCCGCCACCAGACCGGCAATACCCGCCGTGAGGATGGCAGAGCGGCCGGAATCGGCCGCCGCCACACCCAGCAGGAGCGATGCCGTGGAGATGATGCCGTCGTTGGCGCCGAGCACCATGGCCCGGAGCCAGCCGATGCGGTGGCCGAAATGCCCTTCGCTGTGGCGCATGACTTCAGCCTAGGTGCAATGCTGGCCGACATGTCCACGTTCACCGAACTCGCTGCGGAGGTTGTGGCCGCCATGACGCTCGACGAACTGCTCGAGTGTCTCGACGGCGACCTCGACTTCTGGGCCGGCCTCGCCGACATGATCGGTGGCGGTTACGTGGAGCACACCTTCCCCGGTGGCTCGTGCGCCCGCCTCGGCGTGAAGGGCATCGCCTTCAGCGACGGACCTCGTGGCGTCGTGGTGGGCGAGAGCACCTGCTTCCCCGTCAGCATGGCCCGCGGCGCCACCTGGGATCCCTCCCTCGAGCGGTCGATCGGCGACGCCATCGGTCGAGAACTCCGCGTGCGCGGCGCCAACTTCTTCGGTGGCGTGTGCATCAACCTGTTACGCCATCCCGCATGGGGACGGGCGCAGGAAACCTACGGTGAAGACCCCCTGCTGCTCGGCGAGATGGGGGCAGCCCTCACCGAGGGCGCCCAGCAGCATGTGATGGCATGCGCGAAGCACTTCGCCCTGAACAGCATGGAGAACGCCAGGTTCTCGGTCGACGTCACGGTGGCCGACGATGTGGCGCACGAGGTGTACCTGCCCCACTTCGAACGGGTGGTGCGCGCCGGCGTGGCCAGCGTGATGAGCGCCTACAACAGCGTGAACGGCGACTGGTGCGGCCACAGCCACCATCTCCTCACCGAGGTGCTGCGCGAACAATGGGGCTTCGAGGGCTTCGTGGTCTCCGACTTCATCTACGGGCTTCGCGACGCTGCCGCATCCGTGCGCGCCGGACTCGACATCGAAATGCCGTTCCGGATGGTGCGCCATCAGCACCTGCGGACGGCACTCGATGCGGGCGACGTGACGCTCGAGCACCTCAGGGCATCGGTGGTGCGGTCCGTGGCCACGCAGATGCGGTTCGCCCGCACCCTCAGCGGTCCGACTCCCGACCCCTCGGTGGTGGCAGGTGCGCACCACAGCGCGCTGGCATACGAGGCCGCGGTGCGCAGCGTCGTGCTCCTCCGCAACGAACCGGTCGACGGTGCCCCCGTGCTGCCGCTGGCACACGGCACCAGCCTGGCGGTCATCGGCCAACAGGCATCCGGCCACGCCCTCGGCGACCGCGGCAGCAGCCGCGTGAGTCCGCCGCGGGTGGTGCCGCTCCTCGACGGACTGCGCTCCGCGCACGAGGGGCCGATGACGTACCACGACGGTCTCGACATCGCCGCGGCAGCCCACGCCGCCGCGACCGCCGACGTGGCCGTGGTGATGGTCGGCTACACCCATGAGGACGAGGGCGAGTACGTGGGCCTCGAGGGCACGGCCCATCTCCAAGGACTGTTCCCGCCTCGCCAGCCCGACACGCAGGACTTGCTGGCGCAGGCGTTCGAGCGAGTCGCCCGGCACGGCGGCGAGCGGTCGATGGGTCGCGGCGGTGATCGAGCCTCACTCCACCTGCGCGCTCACGACGAGGCGCTCATCGATGCCGTCGTCGCCGCCAACCCGCGCACCGTGGTGCTCGTGGTCTCCGGCAGCGCCGTGCTGATGCCGTGGGCCACCCGAGCGGCCGCGGTGATGATGGTCTGGTATCCCGGGCAGGAGGGCGGTCGGGCCATCGCCGATGTGCTCACCGGCCACCGCCGCCCCACGGGCCGACTGCCGCTGTCGATCCCACGGAGCGACGAGCACCTTCCCCACTTCGACGCGTCTGCCACCGAGATCACCTACGACCGGTGGCACGGCTACACGAAGTTGCACCGTGATGGAGTCGACGCTCACTTCCCGTTCGGCTTCGGGCTCGGCTACACCTCCTTCGCCATCGACTCGCTCGAGGTGCGCGGCGAGGCGGCGTGGGTCACCGTCGTCAACACCGGCGACGGCGCCGGCTCACACCTGGTGCAGCTCTATGGCGGCAGCACCGACAGCCCTCACGACGGCAGGGCGGCGTGGCTGCTCTGCGGCTTCGCACACACCCCGGTGATGGGCCCGGGTCAGCGCGTCATGGTGGAAGTGCCGCTGCACACATGGGCACTGCGCCGCTGGGACGCCGCCGTGCGCCGCATGGTGCCACCCATCGGGCAGTACCGCATCAGCGCTCGCAACCACGCCGACCACCACGACGCCCCGTCGGTGATCCACACATTCAGGTGAGGAGCTTCGCGAACTCGGTGTAGAGCGGAATGCCGAGCGTGATGTTGAACGGGAACGTGATGCCCACCGACGCGGTGACGTACAACCCCGGGCTGGCCGAGGGCAGCGCAATGCGCACCGCCGCAGGCGCCGCGATGTAGGAGGCGCTCGCTGCAAGGGTCGACACCACCGCGACCCCGCCGGTCGAAAGACCCGCCATTGCCCCCACGACTGCGCCCAGGAACCCGTTCACCACCGGGATGGCTACCGCAAGGAGGGCCACCCGTACACCCGCCGCGGCCACATCGCGGAGGTGTTGCGCCGCCACGGCACCCATCTCGACGAGGAACAGCACCAGGGCCCCCGTGAAGAGCCCGACGAACAACGGGTCGGTCGGCTTGAGCCGTTCAGGGCCGACCAAGGTTCCGATCACCAGACCCGCCAGCAGCAAGGCGATGCTGCGTCCGCGCACCACCTCGGCAAGGCCTGCTCTCCAACCACCGGTGCCGGTGTGCGATCGGGCGAGGAACAGCGCCACGACGATGCCCACCACCTCGAGCACGGCGAGCAGACCGGCCACGAACCCCTCGAAGGGAATTCCCTCGGCGTCGAGCGCGCTGAGCACCACCGTGAAGGTGACCGCCGACACCGAGCCGTAGTGCGCGGCGAGCGCCGCCGCGTTCACGGTGTCGACCCGACCGACCGTTCGCACTGCTGCGAAGGCCACGACCGGAGTCACGACTCCCAGCACCATTGCAGCGATGAGCGGCTTCCAGATGTCGGCTGGTGAAGCAACCGCCAGCGCCTTGCCACCCTTGATGCCGATCGCCAGCAGCAGGAAGGTCGACAGGATGGGGTAGAGCGCGTCGGGGAGTCGCAGATCGAACCGGGCGAGCGTCGCCACCAATGCGACCACGAAACCGATGACGGGGGCGGTGAGAAGACTGTCGAAGACGGATGAAGCGACGATGCCCGAACGGTAGCCAGACCCCGATTTCGCCGTCATATCCAGCGCACCATTGCTGAAACTTCAGTACGGTTTCGGTATGTCCGGTGCCCTGCTCCATCCGTTCGCCAAGCCCACCCGAGAGTCGTTCTTCCGCATCGTGCGCGGCGAGGGTGCCATCCTGTGGGACGACAGGGGTCGCGACATCGTCGATGGCATGGCGAGCCTCTGGTACTGCGCCATCGGCCACGGCCGGGCCGAGATGGCCGATGCCATCGCCGCCCAGGTGCGCACCCTCGAGTCCTACTCGTGCTTCGACCCCTTCACCACCGACCCCGCCGAGGAGCTCGCCGAACGCCTTCGCCAACTCGGCCCCATCCCGGGCGCCCGTGTGTTCCTCACGGGTTCCGGCAGCGAATCGGTCGACACCGCCATGAAGCTCGCCCGCATGGCGCACGTGCAGGCAGGTCAGGGGCACCGCAAACTCATCGTGTCGCGCGGCCGTGGTTACCACGGCACGGCCTACGGCGGCACCAGCGCACAGGGCATCGCACCAAATCGGGAGAACTTCGGCCCGTTCGTCGATGAGGTGGTGCAGGTTCCCGCCGACGACATCGAGGGGCTCGCCACGCTCATGGCCCAGCGCGGCAA
>CAZQPJ010000006.1:6464-26069 GCA_964595105.1 uncultured Bifidobacterium sp. | reverse complement strand
CCGACCACCTGCCCACCGATGTCGATACCGGCGCCGCTGACGACGACTCGTTCACTCGGCGTACCAAGCGGACCCACCAGAGCGTGCTCGCTGCGGCGGTCGACGCGGTGCAGTCGTCGCTCGGAGCCCCGCGCTCGTTGGCCGTGTCGCATGCATTCGTGGCGGGTGCGCTCGAAAGCGAGAGCGAGCGTCAGCTCACCATCGGCGGAACGGCGGCGGTCGATGCGGCCGTGTTCGAGCCGTTCTCGTACACGGCGCTCGGGCACCTGCACCGTCCGCAGGACGTGGCAGGGAAGCCGACCCTGCGCTACTCGGGTACTCCGCTCTCGTATTCGTTCTCCGAACAGCATCCCAAGTCGGTCACCGTGGTCGACATGGATCCCAACGGGTCGTGCTCCATCGAGCACGTGCCGGTGCCGGTGGGGCGTGCAGTGCTCACCATCGAGGGCACGCTCGACACCCTGCTGCAGGCCCGGCCAACGGCCGAGGCCGCCGCCTCGTTGGTGCGGGCCATCATCACCGACCCTGGCGTGGTGCTCGATGCGAAGCAACGGCTGTCGGCTGTCTATCCACACGTGGTCGAGGTCGTGCTGAAGCCCACCAACCCCGACGGGACGCCGCTGGTCGACACCGGTGCCGTGGTCGATCGCCGCACGCAGACACCGGCCGACATCGCTGAGGCGTTCTGGCAGGCCTCGGTGGGCGCCGAGCCGTTGCAGCTGGAGCGAGAGTTGTTGCACAGGGCCATCGAGCACGCCGAGGAGGTGCTGGCCTGATGCGCCCGATCTCGCTCACGTTCCAGGCCTTCGGGTCCTACCCGGGCACCCACACCGTCGACTTCGCCGCACTCGGGCGCCGTGGCCTGTTCCTCGTCACGGGGCCCACCGGCACCGGCAAGACCACCGTGTTCGACGCGATGGTCTATGCCCTCTACGGCGAACTGCCGGGGGGTCGATCGGGCAAGGGCGAGCCGCGCTCGCACCATGCCGCCGGTGGCGTCGAGACGTTCGTCGAGTTCGAGTTCGAGGCTGGTGGCGAGCGATTCCGAGTTCGTCGCACCCCCGCGTGGGAACGCCCGAAGCAACGTGGAGAGGGGTTCACCACGCAGAGCCCCGCTGCGCGGCTCGATCGCATCGACGGCGCCGCCTCGCACGCTGTGGCCAACAAATCCACCGACGTCTCGTCCGAATGCCGTCGACTGGTCGGTCTCGACGCATCCCAGTTCCAACGGGTGGTGTTGCTGCCGCAAGGCAAGTTCACCGACTTCCTCATCGCCACGCCGGAGAGCCGGAAGGAACTGCTGAGCGAGTTGTTCGGGGGAGGCCTCTACGAGAAGGCGACCGACTGGCTGAAGGCCACGAAACAGGACCTCGACAGGCAGGTGGCGGTCAGCGATGTCGATGTGAAACATCACCGCGACAACGCCATCACGTCGCTGGGCGCGGCCCTTTCGGCGTGGCCCGTGGCGGAACTGCCCGACGAGCCGTCGGACGCCGACCTGGCTGAAGCCATCGGCGCTCTCGAGCCGGAGGCAGTGAAGGGAGCCGAAGAGGTGGCGGCGGCGGGCGTCCTCGCCGGCACGGCGCGGACTGCTGCCACGGAAGCCCGGGAGGCTGCCAAGCGATTCGACGACGCGGCGGGGTACCGGGTCACCATCGAGCAGTGCGAACAGACTCGCAACGCGGCCGACGAGGCGCGCCGGGAGGTGGAGCAGAGTCGACGAGCCCGCCCCGTGGTGGAGGCCCGCGCTGCGCTCGACGCTGCACAGAGTTCGCTGGCCGAGGCCCGGGGCACGCTTGCCGCGTTGAACACCTCGGTCGAGGAGTTCTTCGCCGGCCTTGGCATGCCCTGCCCTGAGTTCACCGCGGCTTCTGTGGCCGCCGAAGTCAGGTCCATTCAGGGCGGCATCGACAACGACGAACAGATGCTGAAGGCAGCCGCTTCCACCGACCGAGCAGCGCTCGAGGCCGAGGCGAAGGCAGAGGGGAAGTCGGGTGAACTCGCCGCACAGAAGAGTGTCGTCACCGTCGCCGCGAGCCGCCGCCAGGCGGTGCAGCAGCGACTCGACGAGTGCTCGCCGGTGGCCGCTGGCGTCGAGCAACACCAACGCGTCCATGACGAGGCGAAGGCCCGGTGTCTCCAGCGCGCGCAACTCGAGTCGTGCGTCGCTGCTCTCAACGCGGCGCTCGCGGTCGCTCGTGGGGCGCAGGAGGCCGATGAGGCCACGTGGAAGGCCTTCGTCGCCACCCAGGCGCCGCGTCTGGCGGCCGAACTGCAGCCCGGTGGCCCGTGCCCGGTGTGCGGCAGCACGGAGCATCCGTCGCCTGCCGTACTCGGCGACGACGACTCGGTCGACCACGCTGCAGTCGAACGCGCACGAGCAGCACGTCTCACCGCCGAAGCGAAGGCCACCGAGTTGGCCGGCCAGGAAGGAGCGTTGCGTCTCGGCCTCGGTGCGGCGGCCGACCACTCCGTCGAGGTGTTGCAGGCCGAGGTCGATGCCGCAGACGCTGCGCTCAGCGGAGCACTCGCGGCGCGGCACGAGGCCGCCGGGCTGGAGGCCGAACTCGTCCGTGCCTCGGAGGTTCTGTCGGCGGCCGAGGAACGCGAGCGCGAACTCGAGCTCGAAGTGGTCGCGGCCACTGCCGATGCGCAGGTGAAGCGTCAGGAGGCCGACCGCCTGCAGGCCGAGGTGCAGCATCTCGACCCCACCGAACTCGATCACCGCCGCAGCACGGTCGATGCCATGAAGCCAGTGGTTGACCACTTGGGAGACGCGTTCGCAGGACAGGTGAGGGCCGAACAGTCACATCGCTCGGCGGAGGATGCATTCGACATCGCAGTGTCGGCCAGTGGTTTCGAGTCGGAAGCAGCGGCGACGTGTGCAGTGCTCGATGTCGCCACCGAGGCGGCGCGTGCGAGCGAGTACGAGGACTGGGACCAACGATTCACCACCGCCACCACCAAACTCGCCGCCGTCGAGGCGCTGGGTGTGCCCGAGGTGCGGCCCGATGTCGAGGCGCTCGAACGCTTGGCTGCCGATGCCTCCGAGGCACTTGCCAGCATCTCGGCTCGTCACACCACCGCCGCCAATGCCCTCGACGCGGCCCGACGCTCGTTGGCCACCAGCCAGCAGTTGGCCCACGACTCGGCCGACGTCCGCGCCCAGCGCGATACGGCGACCATCGTGTTCAAGACCTGCAACGGCGAGGCCGGCATCAGGGTGAAGCTGGAGAGTTGGGTGCTGGCCGCCGAACTCGATCGCGTCACGGCCGCCGCCAACGTCCACCTCGGCCGCATGTCGAAGGGTCGGTATCGACTGAGTCGTGAGGGCGGCCGCAGCGCGCTCGGGCTCGAGGTGTTCGATGCGCACACGGGCCGGGCCCGCGCCACCGCGTCCCTCTCGGGCGGCGAGCAGTTCCAGGCGTCGTTGTCACTGGCGCTGGGCCTCGCCGATGTGGTGAGCCACGGTGGCACCGCCAGCGGCAAGCAGTTCGAGGCCCTCTTCGTCGACGAGGGCTTCGGTTCGCTCGACCCGCAGGCGCTCGACGACGCCATCGAGGCGCTCAGCCAGATCCAGGCCGGCGGCCGGATCGTGGGCGCCATCACCCATGTCGAGGGCATGAAGGAACGGCTCCACACCGGCATCGAGGTGAAGGCACTGCCCGATGGCAAGGGCTCCACGCTCACGGTCATTCCGTGACCCGGAAAACCGTGTAGCACCCCCTGCGTAAGGTTCCCGCCACGATGTTGCAACTGCACCATGCTGATGAACTCGACCCGTTGCTCGACGCCTTGGCAAAGGTGCTCGAACCCGCGCCGGCGGATCCGTTCACCGCTGATGTGGTGGTGGTGCCCACGGCCGGTCTGGCCGATGCCGCCAAGGTGGGGCTGGGCCGTCGGCTCGGGGCCCGCGGAACGGGGCACGGTGTGGTGGCCAACATCGAGTTCCTGTATCCCGGGCAATTTCTCGCTCGGGCGCTCGGTGCAGTGGCCCCCGGAGCCGACCCTCAGGTCGACCCGTGGCAGATCTCCCGGCTCACCTGGTTCGTGCTCGACGAACTGGTGCACGGTTCGATCGACGTTCCCGGCGCCGACGGGGCGAACCGCTGGGCACTGGCTCGCCGCATCGCCGACTTGTTCGACCGCTACGCAACCCAGCGGCCACGTCTCATCCAGCAATGGGCAGACGGTCACCTCACCGACGGCACCTACACGGCCGACGGGCTCCCTGCGGCGCTGTCGCCCGACCATCACTGGCAGGCTCATCTCTGGCAGGCGGTTCGGGCCCGTATCGGCACTCCCAGCCCGCCCGAGCGACTGCCTGGCCTGCTCGACGGCCTTCGCTCCGGTGAGGTGCAGCCGCTGTTGCCGCAGCGAGTGTCGCTGTTCGGTCTCGGCAGCATGGCGCCATCGCAGTTCACGGTGCTGCGCGCCCTCGCCGAGGTTCGCGACGTGCATGTGTTCCTCCGTCACCCGTCGCGGGTGGCCTGGGCCAACTCGCCGCACCGATTGGCGGGTGGCCTCACGGCGCGTTCGCTGCTCGATGTCACGTCGCACACCACGCATCCGCTCCTCGAGTCGTGGGGCCTGCCCGCGCTCGAGGCGAGGGCACTGGTGCACGGCGCGCCGGATGTGGCCGAGTTCTCGTGCAGTGTCGCCCTTCCTGCTCCCACCACGCTGCTCGCAGAAGTGCAACGGTGCATCCGGGTCGACGAGGCGCCGACGACCGGGTCGGTCACCGCACTCGATGGGTCGTTCCAGGTGCACGCCTGCCATGGCGAGGTGCGGCAACTCGAAGCCGTGCGCGACGCGCTCGGCCACGCCTTCGTCGCCGACCCCACGTTGCAGGCGCACGAGGTGGTGGTGCTGTGCCCCGATCTCGATCGGTTCGCGCCGCTCGTGGAGGCCGTCTTCCAACGCGGCACGCTGCCCATCCCGGTGCGCATCGGCGATCGATCGTTGTCGAGCGCCGACCCCGTGGGGTCGACGGTGCACAGTGTGCTGGCTGTCGTCGCCGGTCGGGCGACGCTGTCCGAAGTGCTCGCGCTGGTGCAGCACGAACCGCTCCGTCAGCGTTTCGGCTGGTCGGTCGACCAGGTCGAGCAGATTGCCGACTGGTGCTCGCGTCTCGGTACACGTTGGGGGTTGTCGGCCGAGCACCGCACCGAGTGGGGCCTCCCGGGTTCCATCCACACGGGCACGTGGCGTGCGATGGTCGACCGTCTGTTGGCCGGGGCGGCACTGCCGGCGCCCGACCCACGGGTGGGGCCGGGAGGCGTGCCCCCGTTCGACGACATGGGCACCGACGACGTCGCGCTCGCAGGCTCGATGGCCGACCTCCTGGGCCGTCTCGTCGACCTGCACGAGACCGTGCAGACGCCTCGGCCAGTCGGCGAGTGGGTGCAGCACATGCACCGAGCCGTCGACGACTTCTGCGGCGTGTCGCCCGACGACATGTGGCGCCGTCAGCGTGTGCACCGCGAACTCGAGCAACTCGCCGACAGCGCCCAACGGTCGTCCGACCCCGACGACGTGTGCTCGGTGCCGCTCTCGCTGCCCGAACTCCGCGCTGCGCTCGAGGAGTCCATCGGTGAGCAACCCGGCCGCCTGTCGCTGCGCAGCGGCTCGGTGACGGTGAGTTCGTTCCTTCCCCAGCACGGCGTGCCGGCGCGAGTGGTGTGCGTGGTCGGGCTCGACGACGGCGCCGTGCGCGGCGGCACGTTCGACGGTGACGACGTGTTGGGCGTGCACCCGTGCGTCGGCGAGCGGCACCCGCGTCACGAGGCTCGGCAGTTGCTGCTCGATGCCGTGCTGTCGGCGGGCGAGCGCCTCATCATCAGTTGCAACGGTGCCGACCTCACCACCAACAAGGAGTTGCCGTTGGTGGTGCCCTTGGTGGAGCTGCTCGAACAGGTCGGCCGCTCCGCCGCGCTCGACGGTCACTACGGCCCCGTGGTGGTGCGCCACCCTCGGCATGGGTTCAACGAGCGTGCGTTGGTGCCGGGCGGGCTCGTTCACGGTGCCGCCGTGCCGTTCACGTTCGACCACGCGATGCTCGAGGCCGCGAGCGCTCGTCGGGCGGCAGCCGCGGCGCGGCCCGGTGATGTGGAATCGCCGTGGGCGCTGCCCGCGGTGTCGCTCGATGTGGTCGAGGTGCAACAACTGCTCGACACCGTGGCCAACCCATCGAAGGTTTACCTGCGTGACCGCCTCGAGGTCTTCCTGCCGTCGCAGACCGAGGCCGTCGACGACGGTCTTGCGGTCTCGGTCGATCCGTTGGCCACGAGTTCGCTCGGTCGTGGTCTCCTCGAGGCTCGCCGGCGTGGCCATCCATTCGAGCAGTGGTACGCAGCGGCGCGGCTCGACGGCACGCTGCCCCCGGGCGAGCTCAATGCAGCGGCGCTCGACGAGGTGCGTGAGGAGGTCGAGTCGCTCGAACAGCTCGCGGCCCAGATGGGCGTGCCGTTGGCCGGCACCGAACAGGTCGACATCACCAGCTGGGTCAGCCTTGGCGAGCTCGGCGAGTCCGCTCAGGTGAAGGTGGTGGGCACCATCGACGGGGTGGCGCGCAGCGGTTCGAAGGGCACGGTGGTGAAGGTGCGGTTCGCCCGTTCGCGGCCCTCGCACCGACTGGGTGTTGCAGTGCAGGTGGCACTGCTCGAGCGCCAGTACCCCGACATCCGATGGTCGGGCGTGGTGGTCGACCGTGGGGTCAGCACGCCCACTGCGTTCCAGTTGCAGTTGCGGGGTGACGGCGGCGAACGGATGGAGGCGGCCGATCGACTGCTCGCCATGGTGATGCAACTGCGTGAATGGGCACTGCGAGACGCCGTGCCGCTGTTCGATCGGGCATCAGCGCGGCTCGCGTTCGACGACTTCGGTGGCGCCGACGAGAAACTCGATGACGACCTCAACGACTCCTACGTCGAAGCCCTGTGGCCCGACGTGTCGCTCGACTCGTTGCGGTTCGACCCTGTGGCCAAGCACGACCCGTCGTTGCTGCTGCCGGGCGAGGATCACCCGGCACGCCCGGGGCGTGGTCACCTGGTGGCGCGGTGGGTGTGGCACACCTACTACGGCGCCATCGTCGAGACCGACGCCAAGGGCAAGGTCATCGACCCTCTCGCATCCGAGGGAGGTGAGGAGGAATGAACCCGGTGGGTGAACTGCTCGATCTGTCGGGTCCACTGCCCTCCGGGCGTCTCGTCGTGGAGGCGAGTGCCGGCACCGGCAAGACCTATTCGCTGAGCGCCCTCGTCGCTCGGCATGTCGCCGAACGAAAGCTCGCTGCCTCGTCGCTGCTGGTGGTCACGTTCACCCGTGCGGCGGCTGCGGAGCTCCGCGACCGAACTCGACGGGTGCTGGTGCAGGCGTCGCACGCCCTCGACACCGGTGTCGTTCCCTCCGAGCAACCATGGATGACGGTGTTGCTCGCTGCCGACGACCAGGAGGTCGTGGCCCGCCGTCGGGCAGTCGAGGCTGCCGTGTCGTCGTTCGACGATGCGACCGTCACCACCATCCACGGGTTCTGCCAGCAGGCGCTTGCGCAGTTGGGGCTGAGGTCGGGTACGCAGATCGGCAGCGAACTGTCGAGCAGCACCTCGGCGTTGGTCGACGAGGTGTGCCGCGACCTCGTGGTATCGGCACTGGTGAACAGCCCGACGGCGCTCAGCTGGAAGCAGAAGGTGGCGCCCGACAAGGTGCTGAAGGAACTGAAGGGTGCGGTTGAGGCCGTGCTCGGCAATCCCGGTGCCACGGTGCTGCCCGACGTGCCGAACGGCCTCATGGTGCCCACGCCTGCGGGCGCAGCGAAGGCGCAGGCCGCCGCCGAATTGCTCGGTGCATGGGTCGACCTCGTGCAGAGAGCAGTCGACGAGGTCTCGAGGCGGCGCTCCGATCGAGGTGAGCTCGGCTACGACGACCTGGTGAGCGGCCTCCACGCCGCGGTGTGCGACTCCACCTCGGGGCCCGCCGTGGTGAAGGCCCTCCGCGACCGATACCAGCTCGTGTTGGTCGACGAGTTCCAAGACACCGACCCGGTGCAATGGGAGATCTTCTCCACGGCGTTCACCGACCATCTGGTCACCGTCGGCGACCCGAAGCAGGCCATCTATCGCTTCCGCGGCGCCGACGTGCATGCCTATCTGGCGGCGACGAAGGGTGCAGCCACCGTGCACCTGGGCACGAACTTCCGCAGTGACGCCGATCTGGTGGTGGCAACGAACACCCTCATCGACGGCGTTGCACTGGGCGACCCTCGCATCGTCGGCTCGCCCGTGGCCGCTGCCTCGTCGTCGCCGGTGCGGGCGTTGTCGGGTGCCCCCATCACCATTCGGTGCGTTCCGGATGACGCCACCCTGTACACCGCCACCGGCAAGCAGATGGCCGCGGCGTTGGCACGGCAGACCATCCTCGCCGACCTGGTGACGACGGTGGTCGAACTGCTCGACCTCGAGTCGCTCGAGTTCGGTGACAGCGCCGAGAAGGTGAATCCCGGGCATATCGCCGTGCTGGTACCCACACACGGGCTTGCCGATGAGGTGGTGCGGGCGTTGTCGCATGCCGGTGTTCCTTCCGTGCGTACTCGCACGGGCAGTGTGTTCGCATCGCGCGCCACGCTCGAGTGGCGGCTGCTGCTGTCGGCGCTCGAGCGGCCGTCGTATGCACCGGTGGTGAGGGCGGCCGGCCTCGGCTCGTTCATGCGGGCGTCGTCGGCCGACCTCGATCCGCTCGGTTCCGACGCCGAGCAGCGGGTGGCGCACCTCCAGCAGCAGTGCGCGCTGTGGGCCGATTCGCTGAGCTCGCTCCCGTTCCTCGCCTGGTACGACCAGGTCCGCTCGCAGAGCCATCTGGTGGCAACGCTGCTCGCTCGCTCGTCGGGCGAGCGGGAACTCACCGACCTCGACCATGTGGCCGAACTGTTGGCGGCGGAACTTCCGGGCCGTGGCACCACGGCGGCAACGGTGCTGCGGTGCCTCGATCGACTGGCGGCCGACGCCGAGCGACTGGATGACGTCGACCCTCAGATGCGCCGCATCGACTCCGACGCCCAGGCCGTGCAGGTCACCACCGTGCACGGCAGCAAGGGTCTCGAGTACCCCATCGTGCTGTTGCCGTTCCCCTTCCATCCGTCGCGGAAGGACACGCATGTCTACAACGATCACGAGGGGACGCGCATCGTCGACATCGCCCCTGCGCACGGCTGGGACGGCAACGACGTCAACACCCGCAAGGCCGGCCGTTCGTTCCACCTCGAGGCCGGTGCTCGCGGCGACAGCCTGCGGCTCCTCTACGTGGCGCTCACCCGCGCGGAGCACCGGACTGCCCTGTGGTGGGCTCCGGTGGAGGCGGCGGCGAAGTCGGCCATCAACGTGGTGTTGTTCGACCGCGACCCCGAGGGCAACCCGTTGGGAACGGTTCCCGAACTGAAGGAAGGGCCACGGGGCGGTCTCACGGTCGGCAATGCGAAGGTGCCGAACCCGGGCGACGTCGATGATCTGATGGGTCGGCTCGAGGTGCTGTCGCAGCGCAGTGGTGGCCGCATCGAGGCCAGCATGTGCGAGGTCGGCGTTGCCCCGCCTACGTGGTTGCCGCTCACGAGTCTCGCGGAAGGCCCGCGGCTGGCCATCGCCGACGCCGGCGGGCGCGTGGTGGCTGATCCTGCGTGGCGGCGCTGGTCGTTCAGTTCCATCTCCAGCGGGCACCCCGACCATGGTGTCCATGGTGCTCCGGTTGCGGGCGGCGCCGATGAACCCGACGATGCCGACGATGCTGGCCTCGGTGGTGGCGCTACCGAAGCGGTGGAAGGCCCGGTGATGCCGCTCGTGTCGGTGAAGGGTGGCAAGGAGTTCGGCGTGATGGCTCATGCCGTGCTCGAACGAATCGACCCCACCAGCCCCGCGCTGGAGCTCGATCTGCGTCGGGAGGTCACTCGTGAACTGCGCAACGACCGACTCGACGTGGAGGTCGGCCCGCTCGTCGCCGGGCTCTCGGCCGCCATCGACACGCCGCTCGGCCCGCTGTTCGGCCAGCGTCGCCTTGCCGACATTCCCGTCACCGACCGACTCGCCGAACTCGATTTCGATCTTCCGTTGTCGACGGTGGGGCCGCGGGTGACGCCCGCCCACATCGGCGAGGTGATGCTGACGACGCTGCCGCCCGACGATCCACAACGCGCCTATGCACAACAGCTGGCCGATGGTCGGTTCACGCAGTCGTTGGCGGGCTATCTGCAGGGCTCCATCGACGCCGTGTTGCGCCTCACCGACGCCGAGGGTGTTCCTCGATTCGTGGTGGTCGACTACAAGACGAACCGTCTGCACCAGCCCGACCAGGCGCAGCCGCTCGACGCCTATCACCCTTCGTTGCTGCCCGCTGCCATGGCGCAGAACGACTACCCGTTGCAGGCGGTGCTCTACAGCGTGGCCGTGCATCGGTACCTCGAGTGGCGGTTGCCCGGTTACGACCCCGAGGTGCATCTCGGCGGAGTCGGGTACCTGTTCCTGCGTGGCATGGTGGGCCCGCACACGCCCACCCACGAGCACTGCCCGTACGGGGTGTTCCTCTGGCAACCGCCGGCGGCCACGGTGCTGGGCATCAACCGGCTGTTCGTCGAGGGCGCGGCATGAGCCTCGTTCGCGTCAACATCCCGGCTGCCGTGTCGTCGCTCGCACCGTTCGTCGCAGCGGGTGTGCTCTCGGCCAGCGAGGTGCACGTTGCCGACTGGGTGGTTCGCGCCACGGGTGCCGCCGACCCCGCGGTGACGCTCGGCGCTGCCGTGGCCACGTGGGCCGCACAGCACGGCCATGCGTGCGCCACGTTGGGGGAGCTGGTGGACGTGATGGTGCGCGAGCACGCCGACTCGGCCGACCTCACCGACACCGCCGGCGTCTCCGCCGAAACGATTCGGCAGTTGCCCTGGCCCGCGCCGACCCACTGGGTCGCGGCGCTGCAGAGCGCCACGTCGGCGGTGCGCGTGGTGGAGGCGCACGATGCTTCCCCTGTGCTCGACGATCACCCGTTGGTGCTGTGCGCCGGGCGTCTCTATCTGCAGCGGCACTGGGTCGACGAGTGCACGGTGGCGGCGTCGCTGAGGGATCGGGTGGCGGGGGAGTCGGCGACGTCGGCTCCGCTCTCGACGGCCTCGGCGACGTTGCTCGATTCGCTGCTGCCCGTGATGGTCGACGGTGAGCCGAACCTCCAGCGGCAGGCAGCCGACACCGTGCTGTCGCACCGTGTGTCGTTGGTGGTGGGCGGGCCCGGCACGGGCAAGACCTATTCGCTGGCGCGCATCCTCGCCGTGTTGCTCCACGAGGCTGGCGAGGCGGTTCCGTTGCGGGTTGGTCTGGCGGCGCCCACCGGCAAGGCGGCCACCCGCATGCACGACAGCATCGTGGCGGCGCTCGCCGAGGCAGAGGTGGCCCAGCACGTGCCTGCGTGGGTCAGTCGCTCGCTCACCGATGCGACGCCCACCACCATTCACCGACTGCTCGGTTCCGCGCACCCGCAGCGACAGCGTTTCCGGCACGACGCCTCGAACCCGCTGCCGCACGACGTGGTGGTCATCGACGAGACCTCGATGGTGTCGTTGCCCTTGCTGGCCCGGCTGTTGGAGGCCGTGCGGCCCGACGCCCGCGTGGTGCTGGTGGGTGACCCCGATCAGCTCGAGAGCGTCGAGTTGGGTGCAGTGCTGGGCGACATCGTGGCGGTGGCGGCACCGCCCGACGGTTCGGCGGGTTCCGGCCCACTGGCGGGTGCGGCGGTCCGCCTGCTGCGTGCCCGCCGCTACCAGAAGGGTTCGCCCATCGCCCAGCTCGCCGATGCCGTGCGCGCCCAGTTGGCCGATGATGCGGTGACCGTGTTGGCCTCGCCGCCGCCGGGGGAAGCCACCTCCGCGGTCAGCTGGCTCGCCGCCACCGACCCGCGCGCCGAGGCGGTGGTCGCTGCCGTCGCTGCCGAAGTGCGGCCCGCAGTGGAGCACGTTCGCCAGCGGGCTCTGGCGGGCGATGCGGAGGGAGCGCTGGAGGGAGTGGCAGGGGTTCGTCTCCTCTGCGCCCACCGGAGGGGCCCGTTCGGTGTCGCCCACTGGAACGGCGTGGTGGAGGGCTGGCTGTTCGGCGGCATGCCGGCGCCGCAGCAGTGGTACGCGGGTCGCCCGCTGCTGGTCACCCGCAACGACCAACGGCTCGGCCTCTCGAACGGCGACACCGGCGTGGTGGTGCAGCGTGGTGGGGAACTCGTGGCCGCCTTCACGGTCGGCGGTTCGGTGGTGGAGTTCAACCCGGTGCAATTGGCCGATGTCGACACCGCGTTCGCCATGACCGTGCACAAGAGCCAGGGCTCGGAATACCCGACGGTTGTGTTCGTGCTGCCGCCGCTCACGTCGCCGTTGGCCACCCGCGAACTCGTGTACACGGGCGCCACACGGGCGAAGAACCACCTGATGGTGGTGGGCGACGAGGCCGCGCTGCGGCAGGCGCTGTCGGTGCGGTCGCGCCGCATGACGGGCCTCACCGACGCGCTTCGCTGAGCGTCATCGTCACGCGTCGGGCCCTTCGGTGCGTTCTACGCCCATGATCTTCTACGCCCAAGCAACTCACAACACCATCCACCCCAACACCACCCAGAAGATGAGCGCCATCGCCGATGCTCTGGTGCGGCGCGGCTCCACCACGGTGGAGCCTGCACCTGCCTCGGTGGCCGACATCGCCCTGGTGCACGACCCCGATTACATCGAGGCCATCATCACGGGAACACCGGAATCGCAGGCCGCGTCGGCCTTCGGTGACTGGAACGACACCCTGTTCGACAGCGTGGCCGCCTCCACGGGCGGTGTCATCGCCGCCGCCATGCACGCCTACGTCGAGCGCACCAACGCGGGTTCGTTGTCGTCGGGCCTGCACCATGCCTCGGAGGACATGGGCAAGGGCTTCTGCACGTTCAACGGTCTGGCCATCGCGGCGGTGAAGGTGGCTGCCGCCGGTGCCCGCCGGGTGCTGATCCTCGATCTCGACGCCCACTGCGGCGGCGGTACTGCCAGCATCATCGGCCGGTTCCCCAACGTCGAACAGGTCGACGTGTCGGTGGTGCGGTACGACATTTACGACTCGCGGCCGGATGCCGTGCTGCACCTGGCCGACGGGCACGACTACCTCGAGGTGGTGGGCTCTGCTCTGGCGAGCATCCACGATCCCGCCGGCATCGACCTGGTGATCTACAACGCCGGCATGGACCCGCACGAGCGTGCGGGAGGCGTTGCCGGCATCGACCGGCAGGTGTTGTCCCGTCGCGAATACATGGTGTTCGACTGGGCCCGACAGCACGGTCTGCCGGTGGCCTGGGTGCTGGCCGGTGGTTACACGTCGGGCGTCACCGAGCGCGAGTTGGTCGACCTGCATCTGCTCACCGCGGAGGCCGCAGGTCACATCGATATCTGATCGGTGTCAACGCGCCGTCACGAATTCGACGGCGTCGCGCGATGGACAGGTATGAACAACAGTGCAGCGCTGAAGCGCAACATCAGTCATACGTCGGTCGGTTCGCCGCTCACCCGCGGGGGGCTCAGTCTGTTCCCCGTCTACGTGCACGGGCCGTCGGCGTCCATCGCCACGGGTCCTGCCTCGGGTGTCATCATCCGTGAGAAGCCCCTGGCCGAGGTGCCGGTGCTGGAGGTGATGAATCCCACCGACCGCAGGGTGCTGCTGGTCGACGGCGAGGTGGTGCAGGGCGGTCTGCAGACCCGCGTGCTGAACGTCAGCGTGCTGGTGGAAGCCCAGCAGCAGCTCGACATCCCGGTGTCGTGCGTCGAGCAGGGTCGCTGGCGTGGTGGCTCGGCGTTCGAGCAGGGCGCCACGTTCGCCACGCCCACGGTGCGCCGGGCGAAGAACCGCACGGTGTTCGACGATGTGCTGCACCACGGTGGCAAGGACACCGACCAGTTCGAGGTCTGGCGTGCCGTCGGCACCGAGTTGGACCGCCTGTCGGTCCGTACCGACAGCCGCAGCCTCGCCGCAGCCGAAGCGCTGCTCGATGCCCGCTCGCCGCTTGCGGAGGTGGCCGCAGAGTTGAGCGCCACCCGCCCGCTGGCCGACCAGCGCGGCCTGCTGGTGGCGCACGGCTCGCACGTCGTGTGCGCCGAGGTGTTCGCCTCCACCGAGATGCTGGCGGCCCACTGGGACGCCCTGGTGGGTTCGTTGGTGCTCGGTGCACCGTTGAAGGTCACCACCCGCCCGTCGGCCACGAAGGCGTTGCGGTTCCTCAGCCGGCTCGCCGATTCCAAGGGCACCGTTGCCCCGGGTGTGGGCCTCGGCTCGGAGTTCCACGCGCAGAACGACCACATGGTTGCCCAGGCGCTGGTGCTCGACGACGTCGTGGTGCACGCCTCGGCGTTCGCTCTCGCGGCCTGACCCCTCCCTCCCGCTGCGGCGGCCCGGTGGTCACACACCGGGTCACCGTGTGCGTTCCTCATTCACCCCCATCACTCGCCCTCATCCAGGAGACCGACATGCACACCGAACCGACCATCACCCACACTTCCCGCCCCGTCATCGACCGGCCCACCAACCCGGCAGGGTGGTGGCGCACGATCTGCCCCATCGAGGGCACGCGTCTGGTCATCTCGGGCGATCTCCCGTTCGGCGGGCCTGCGTTCGCCGAGCAGCTCGGTCGGTGGGTGGAGTCCGGGGTCAGCCATGTCATCGATGTGCGGTCGGAGTGGAACGACTGCGAGTCGGTGCTCCAGCGCGAACCCGGTCTGGTGTACCACTGGGTGGGCACCGATGACGATGGCTACGGCCAGCCCGACGAGTGGTTCGCGGCCGGTGTCGATGCGGCCCTCGAGGCCTTGGCCGACCCCACCTCGTGCACCATGGTGCACTGCCACATGGGCGTGAACCGCGGGCCGAGCATGGCGTTCGCCATCCTGCTGGCCACGGGCTGGGATCCGATTGCGGCGATGGAGGCCATCCGCCGGGCTCGTCCCATCGCAGCGGTGCTCTACGCCGTCGACGCCCTCGAATGGTGGCATCGTCGTGCGGGCACTCAGGCCTGCGTGGTGGCCGAGCAGCGGGCGGCTCTCAGCGAGTGGCTGGAGCGCAACCCGGTGGATGTCGGCTGGGTCATCAGCCGCATCCGCAGGGCGGAGTGTGGGTGATGCGTGCCCCACTCACGGCAGCTCCCTCAGCAGGGAGGCTGGACGTCGAGACGCCGGTAGGCGGCGCTGCGCACTCGCGACACGGTTTCGCGGGCAACACCCAGTTCGTGGGCGGCCTCGGTGACGCTGAAGCCGTGGCCGTCGACCAGCAGCAGTACCTGGCGTTCGCGCACGCTGAGGCCCAGCAGGCTGGCGCGCAGGCGTGCATCGATGTCGCTCCGGTTCACGAAGTCGTCGATCGTCTCGTCCCTGTCGCGGGCATCGCGGCCGTCGCTCCACGACGTGGCGTCGTTGATCGACGTCACCGTGCGACCGCCGCGGGCACCCTCGCCGCGCTGCGACTGCTCGGTGCGCTGGTGGCTGATGAATGCCCGGTCGGCCATGGCCCGTACGTGGGCGTAGATGCCCGGGTTGGGGAACGTTGCCATGCGCTGGTCGATCTGCTTCCACAGAGCCAGCAGTTCACGACCGACGATGTCGTCGATGTCGAGGAACGTGTACCGGCGGCGGAGGATGGCCGTGAGGCGGTTCTTGAATTCTTCGGTGTAGGCCGTGCGGGGGTCGGTCTGGCCGGCCCGGCGGCGGCTGGGGTGGTTGCTGGCGGAATGGAACTCGGTCATTGCTTCCTTTCGGGTGTTATGGTGAAACCGTGTGTCGACTTTGTGAAAGTGTAACACAGGTGTTTGCGTGAAACAGATACCTGCAAACGTGAAAAGAGCATACAGCACCACACCCTGGCGACGCAAGCTTTCGATTCCCGTCCTCGTGGGTCTCACCGGTATTGCCGAGTTGACGGGTCGGAGCAATCCGGCCGTGGTTGCCAACTGGCGTACGCGCCTGGAAGGGTTCCCACCAGCACGTAGTGCCGACAAGCACCCCAAGTTCGACCTGGTGGAGGTGCTCGAGTGGTACCGCGACCAGGGGCCGCGCACCAGCGACTCGGCGCCGGTGACAATGACGAATGTGTGGCCATTGTTGGTCGCCGGGTTTCATTCGAGTGCCTCGGTGCCTGCGCCGCGGGAGTCGATGATGTCGTTGGTGTTGTTGCATTTCATCCTTCACAGAACGGGGGATGGCCGCGACGCCTGGGCCGAACTGGTGGCCGCAGCGCTGGATGAACCGGCGGGCGACGACGCCGGCGCCGTGTCCGACCCGCTCGACGCCCCCTCGGGGGTGGCCGAGCTCTTGGCACGCACCGCCCGCCGGTTGGAGGCTGCCGAGCCGCGGGCGGAGGGTCTGCTGGTGCGGCAGCTCGAATTCGAGGGTGCCGACGTGGGTTACGCGTGCGACCTCATCGATGCGCTCGATCAGCTCGACGACGCGCCGCGTCGCGAGGTGCTGTGGCCCATCATCAGGCTCGACCCCACTCGCACACGGTCGTTGCGGGCCACCGGTCGACGGCTGTCGGGGCTGATGGTGTCGGTGGCGGGCGTGCCGGCGGGAGGTTCGGTGCTCGACCCGGCGTGTGGCGAGGGCGAACTCCTCATCGAGTGTGCCGAACGGCTGGGTCACGACGTCACGCTCCTGGGGCAGGAGGTCGATGCGGCGAGTTGGCGCATCGCCCGTTCGCGAATGATCGTGATGGGTGTCGTTGCCGACCTCGGTCACGATGTCGCCGACTCACTTCGTCGGCCCGTGCACACTGCACGACAGGTCGACGCGGTCATCGTCGATCCACCGCTCGGCGCCGATGCGCCAGCGCTCGACCGATGGATCGAGTTCGGCTTCGGTCAGCTCCGGCCGGGTGGGCGAGTGGTGGTGGCGCTGCCGTTGAACGAACTCGTCCAGGTGAAGTCGGCGCGCCGGTCGCCTGATCGTCGAATGGTGTCGGCGGTGGAGGTGTTGGCCGAGCGTGGACTCATCGAAGGGGTGCTGGTCACCCCGCCCCGGCTGCGCGGTGACGTTGTGGGGCCGATCGCCATCTTCTCGTTCAGCCAGGCCGATACTGCCGATCGCGGCGCCGAGGTGCCGGTGGTGATGCTGTTGGCCGACCCGAAGGACCTCCACTCGGCGTCGGCCATCGATGACGTCATCGAACAGTTCCGCAGCGGTGGCTTCGCGGCCGGTCGCTTCCGAGCGCCCCTCGTCGCCGACTCGGTGCCGGCGGGGTCGTTGCTCGCCGTACTCGGTGCCCGGATGGATGGTGTCGGCTCGCGCGATTGGGCGAGCAGTCGAGTGGCACGCTCCGACCTCTCTCTGCGGCGGCAGGGCCAATTGTCGGCGAGGGCGGCCCAGCGCCTTGCGGGGTCCACGTGGCGTGCCATCCCCACACCGTCGCTCGCTGATTCGTCGGTCGCTGCTCTCGAACTCGAGGTGGCGTTTCCCGAGCCTGCCTCATCCGATGAGTTGGATCGGCTTGCCCGGGCTCAGCGCGAGGTGCTCGACAGTGCGCGCAGTCTGCAGTCACGCAGTGCTGAGGTGAGTGGTGCTGCCGAGCAACTGTTGCGAGCACTCGCTCGCGAACGTGACGAGGTGCCCGATGATGTGTGGCGGCGACTCGAGCCGACCATGCATGTACTGCGACGCCTGGTCGACGAGCGCTGACGCCCCCTCAGTCGTCGCCGGGGCCGAGTCGCGCCGGCATGCACAGCGCCCACACGTAGTCGACGCATCGGCGCGCATGTTCGGCCGTGGTCGTGTCGAGCGCCATCGGTGAGGCACACACCAGGTTCAGCAGGTTCGACCGCAGGGTGACGGCGAACATGCGCACGCGGCCGGCGTCGAAGGGGAGCTGTCGTGTCGAGGGCGTCACGTGTTCACCTCGCTCCGCGGCGTCGAGGAGCAGCCGCTCGAACATGAGGCTGATCGGGTCGGGCCGGTCGTTCATCGACACCGCACCGCCCAGCTCGGCCATCAGCAGGGCGCGGGTGAGATTGCGATGTTCGATGGCGCGTTGGGTGACGCGAATGGCGGCTCGGTAGAGGAGGGTCAGTGGGTCGGGGTCTCGCATCGAGCGGCGGTCGATCTCCACTGTCTCGTCGAACCACGGCATCCACTCCTCCCATGCGGCGCGAACGGCACCGGCGACACCGCCGAAGTGGTTCATCACGGTCTGTGGGCTGCAGTTGGCGGCAACGGCGAGTTCTTCCACCGTGGGGCTGTCGGCTCGGCCGTGCTCGAAGAGGTTGATCGCGGCGTCGATGATGGCGCTGCGTCGCGGTGGTTCGCCCGTGCGGGGCAGCAACTGATCGAGCGACACCGTGCGGCCTGATGCCGTGCTGTCGACCACCACCATGCTCGTGGCGATGAGTTCGATGAGATCGACGTAGAGATCCTTCGTGATGCTCGGGTCGGCGCTGCGCCGCATCAGCAGGCCCTCCGCCATGGCCATCACGGCGACCGTGAAGTGTTCGATGGTGAACGGCGGTCGCACGCTGTAGCCCAGGAACGACAGCAGGGTTGCGTAGGCGGTGCTGTAGTCGGCCGTGACCGATTGGTAGAAGGCGGCGAGGCTCTCGCGAATGACGGGTGAACTGTGGGCGAGACTTGCCGAGAGGAACTGCGCCCGGTCGACCGGCGAATCGAGCCAGTCGTAGTTCTCGGCGGCGGTGACGCGGATGAACTCCTGCGGCGTGAGGCCCTTCCACTCCTCGGTGGTGAACTCCTCGACTGCGTCGACGATCTGGCTGACATCGGCTGCCGCGTCGCGCAGTGCCCGGTCGAACGCACCCTCCAGCACCATGCGGCGGGTGTTGTGGCTGGCGGCCTCGGTGCCGGCGAACCCCACTGTTCGGTAATAGCTGGCGCGCGACTTGCCGGCCCGCTTGGTGATGTCGTCGGGCCGCAGGCTCTCGGCCAGCAGGTGGGAGCCGTCCTCGAGCAGCAGGCAGATGACAGCCCAGTAGAGACGGTCATCGGCCGGCAGGTTGCGGTCGGTGGGGTCGGGGCCACCGGAGACGCCCGTGTTCGGCTCGTCGTTCATTCCCGAACCGTATCCGGTTCGTGGCTGGCGATGTGAGGCTGGTGGAACGGGTCGATTCAGCGCGACGCTGCGGTGCGGCGACGCATCGACGCCAAGCCCACCAAAGTGCCGCCGAGGAGCACGGCGATGATGCCGATCTGCAGACCGGGCATCGTGCTGTTCGAACCCGTCGACGGCAGTCCGCCGCCGGCGGTGACCACGATGGCGAGCGATTCGACGTCGCTGCACTCGCCGCCAGCGGTGGCGGTGACGGTGTAGGTGCCGGGGGTGCCAGGTGCGGTGATGGTGACGGTGGCGTTACCCGAAGCGTCGGTGGTGCCGCTGCCGACGACCGTACCGTCGATGTCGATCTCGACCGTGGTGGTGGGGCAGAAGCCACTGATGGTGATGTCGACGCTGGCGTTGGGGGCCGGGGTGCCGCTCGACGACTCGAGGGTCGGGCTTCCGGGCGGATATCCCGCCGCAACGGGTGCGGCAATGGCAACCGAGGCCAACAGGCCGACTACTGCTGCGAGAAAGCGCTTCATGG
>CAZQPJ010000006.1:0-6364 GCA_964595105.1 uncultured Bifidobacterium sp. | reverse complement strand
TCATCACTCCTGGAAGTCGTTGCCGATGGCCACCACCACGTCGGCTTGGTCGTCGACCGCGCTGATGGGTTGGTCGAGCGGCACCACGCCGGTGGGGTCGAGTCCGAGCGCCGTGGCCACGCCCTCGGCGTCGGCTTGGAAGCCCTCTCGGTAGTAGACGGTGCTCACCTCGACGGTGTCGATGGAGTCGGTGGGGGTGGTGTTGAGGTACCCGGCGGCGATGAGGGTGTCGGCAGTGCGCCGCGCAATGCCGCTTCGCTTGGTGCCGTTCACTGCCAGCACCCGGGTGACCTCCGGGGTGGGCGGGGCCGTGGTGGTGCTGGCCGGCTCGGTGGTGCTGGGTGTCGTACTGGTGGTCGTCGACGACTCAACGGGGGCGGTCGATGTGCTGGGAGCAGTGCTCGGCGGCGTCGATGTCGGGGGTGGAAGCACCGTCTGGTCGACGGAGTCGGGTCGGCCGGCAACGGCGATGCCGGCGAGCAGGCCGACGATGACCGTGGCGACGAGGGGGAGCCAGGAGCGCTTCATTCCGCTGCGACACTAGTGAGCGGGCGGTCGTGGGACGGGCATTGGTGCGGGGTCGGGTTACCCTCGGAGCGATGAGTCGGCTGCGGCAGAACCCGGTGCGTGGAACCCAGCGCACGGTGGTGACGTTGTTGGCTCTGTGGTCGGGAGCATTGGCGCTCACCGCCATGGCTCGGCCCACCGGTTCGTGGCCGGTGGATGTGGTGCTGGTGTTCGGTTGGGCGGCGGCGTTGGCGTGGGCGTCGGCGACGGCGCCGTGGTGGTTGGTGGCGGTGTTCTGTGGCGGCGCTGCGGTGATCAGCGGTTCCTACCCGTGGTTCGGGGTGGCGATGGTGGGCCTGGTGGCAGCGGCATTCGTCGGTGCCAACCGGAAGAACCTTCCGTGGGTGCGTGTGCTCGCGGCCACATTGGGCACGCAGGCGTTGCTGCACTCGCATCTCCGGTGGTTCCAGGGTTCGTCGGCACTGGTGGGTGCGGTGCTCGTGGTGCCCCTGTTCGCCTGGGGAGTGCGCCGCAAGCCGCATCGGCAGCGCCGCGTGGTGGGCCGTGTCGTGTGGGGAGCCGCGGCAGCGTTGCTGGTGGTGTTCTTCGGGTTCCTCGTCGCCCTGCTCTCGGCCCGGGCGCCGTTGCAGGAGGGCAACCGAGCGGCGCACCGTGGGCTCGACCAGTTGAATCACGGCAAGGTTTCTGACGCTGCGGCGTCGTTCGCCCAAGCTGCCGAAGCGTTCGCTCAGGCCGACAACAGTCTCGGCGCTGTGTGGGCTCAGGGCGTGCGGTTGGTGCCGGTGGTGGCGCAGCAGAGGACGGTGGCAGCCGATGTGGTGAGTGTTGCTCGGTCGGCCCTCAACGATGCTGCCGCTGCCTTGCGGAAGATCGACCCCGACACCGTGCGGGTGGTCGACGGCCGCATCGACCTCGCAGCAGTGAAGGCGCTCGAGCAACCCTTCGTCGACCTCAACCGGGCCATCGACCGGCTGACGGCCTCGGCCGACGGCGTCGATTCGCCATGGCTGGTGGCACCGCTGGCCCGGCGGGTGCATTCCCTGCAGGACGACCTTCACACCAACCAGTTCCGTGCCCGCAACGCGCTGCGCGCCGTGCGCCTGGCGCCGCGGATGCTCGGCGGTGATGGCGTACGCCGCTACTTCGTGGCCTTCACCACACCGGCAGAGGCGCGCGGCCTCGGCGGTTTCATGGGCAGCTGGGCGGAGGTGACGGTCGACGCCGGCAAGTTGGAGATGACTCGCTACGGACGCAGCGAGGACGTGAACGGCGAGGGTGAGTATGCCGATCGGCGGGTGAAGGGGCTCGATGAACTCGTGGGGCAGTGGGGCCGCTTCGGCCTCACGTCGGGGCCCGATGGATCCACTGCGCAGAAGGTGTGGAGCAACATCACCATGGCGCCGCACTTCCCTGCGGTGGCGGAGGCCATCGCCCAGCTGTATCCGCAGAGCGGTGGGAGCCCGCTCGACGGCGTGTTCCTGCTCGACACGAAGTCGATCGCGGCGTTGATGAACTTCACCGGCCCGATCGACGTGCCCGACACCTCGGTGGTGCTCACTGCCGACACCGCCGAGGCGTTCCTCCTCCGCGACCAGTACCTGGTGACCGACATCGATGCACGCAAGGACCTGCTGCAGACCATCGCCAAGACCACGGTGGAGCGACTGCTGGGTTCCACCCTGCCGCCGCCCGCCGACATGGCGGCCGTGTTCGCGCCGCTGGCGGGCGAACGCCGGTTCATGGCGTGGAGTGCCGATGCGGAGGAGGAGCAGCTGTTCACCGACGTGAAGATGGACGGCTCGTTCGTTCGCTCAGGCGACGGTGACGGCGTTGCCGTGACGGTCGACAACGCGTCGGCGAGCAAGCTCGAGGCCTATCTCGACATGAAGGTGAAGTACGAGACGGTCGACGAGGAGGGCGGAGTCCGCAGCGGCCGGGTGACGGTGACGCTGGTGAACACCGCGCCGTCGAGCGGGCTTCCGGATTACGTCATCGGCAATGCGCTCGGCCTGCCGAAGGGGACGGCCCGTCTCTGGCTGTCGGTGTACACGGCGATGCCGATGGTTGCTGCCGAACTCGACGGTGAACGGGTGGGATTGCAGACCGCCGACGTGTTCGGGTGGTACTCGAACTCCAAGTTCGTCGATGTGCCAGCAGGCGCCACTCGAACGGTGGTGGTGCAGACCCACGGCGTCGTCGACGGGGCGATGCCGGTGAGGGTGGTCACACAGCCGTTGGCCACGGTCAACGCAGTGGAGTTGATTCGCGGCTGATCGGCCTCGGACGTCACTCGGGCTTGGCGTCGCCCTTCGCCCGCCGGCCGACCTTCGTCTTCTGCTTCCGCTTCTTCGTGGCGGGGCGGGGTTGCGGGCTGCTGTCGTCGCGCGGCGAGTCGGGCAGCGGGCCGTATCCGCCCTTGGCGCCGTAGCCGTACCCGTAGCCGTATCCATAGCCGTAGCGGCCGCGAGTGGCCTCCACGCGGTTCAGCACCAGACCCACCAAGGGTGCGCCCGTGCGGGTGAGTGTCTCCACCGTCTCCACCACCTGGCGCCGCGAGGTCTGATGCGCCTTGGCCACCAGAATCACCGCATCGACCAAGCCGGCCAGCACCACCGAGTCGGTCACCGGCAGCACCGGCGCCGAGTCGATGATCACCACGTCGGCGTTCACCGAGAGCTCCTTCAGCAGGTTGCGCATGCGCGAACCGCCGAGCATCTCGCTGGGGTTGCCGGGAATGATGCCCGACGGCATCACGTTCAGTACGCCGCCGCCGACACCCATCGGGTGCACGAGGCTCACGAGCGGCTCGCCGAGCACACCGTTGGTGAGGCCGCGGGTGCCGTCGACGGCGAACACCTGATGAATACGGGGACGGCGGAGGTCGGCGTCGAGCAGGATCACCCGCTTGCCGGTTTGGGCGAACATGATGGCGAGGTTGGCGGCCGTGGTGGTCTTGCCCTCGCCGGGCAGGGCGCTGGTGACCTGGAGTGTCTTGATGGGGTGTTCGAGGCCGATGAACTGGAGGCCGGTGCGGAGGTGTCGGTAGGTCTCCACCGCAGGGTCGTCGGGTTCGCTGATGGCGCGGCGTCCGTGGTCGGGCCGCTTGTCGGCCGGCACGACGCTCAGCACCGGCAGCCCGCCGGCGGCACGTTCGAGGTCGTCGGGGCTGTTCAACGAGTCGTCGAGGTGGTCGATCAGGAACGCTGCGCCGAGGCCGAGCATGAGGCCCACCACCAGCGCCAGTGCACCGGTGCGGAGGGGAGTGGGCTCCACCGGGTCGGTGGGCACCTTGGCGGGGCGAACGGGCTGGGCGTTGCCGCTCTGCAGCGAGGCATCGACCTGGATCTGGTCGAGCCGCTGCTTGAACACCGACTGCTGGTCGACGAGGCGCTGGCGCTGCGCGGCGAGCGACTTCTCCACTTCTGCCTGCTTGTCGGCTGGAGCGTCCTGCACCTGCTGGTCGATGGCGTTGATCTGCTCCTGCAGTTCGCTGACCTTCTTCTGCACCTCCGTGCTGGCGGCGAGCAGGCTGTTGATGTTCTGTTCGCGCTTCACGTCGATGTACGCCTGCATGTAGGCGTTGGCCAGCGATGCGGCAGTGTTGGCGTCGCCGCTGCGCACCCGAATGGCCACCACGTCGGTCTGGCCCACGGCGGAGCCCGACGCGTTGGGGATGTCGTCGGTGATGCCCAGGTTCTCTCGCACACGGTCTTCCACCGGGGCACCCTCGAGCACCTGGATCTCGGTCTCGATGAGGCGGGCGGCGTTGGCCGCGTTCACGCTCTGCGTCTGGAACACGCTGTCGCCGGGAAGTGCACGCACCAGCATCTGGGCCTCGGCTTCGTACACCGGCGTCTGCTGCGCCACCATCAGCATGGCGGCCAGCACGGTGGCCCCCACACCCAGCAGTACCAGCCACTTGCGGCGCACCACCACGGCCCAGTAGTCGCGCAGCGTCATCTCGGGCGCCATGACCGAACCGGTCTGGCCTGCGTTCATTGGTGTCACTCACGTCTCCGAGGGGGCAGGTGGCGGGCGAGGGGCACCCTAGCAAGCGGAGGCAAGTGCGCTCCTGCACCGGATGGTGGGCCGTACGGACCAACCATAACAATCGGTATAGGCATCCTTCGTCGGACTGTTGTTCACTTGTTATCGTGCTCTCGATGCTCACGCCCAGCCACGCCGTTCCCTTTGTCGGTCGGCGCGCTCGCCCGGTGGTGGCCGGCGGGTATCGCATGAAGCGCGTGGTCGACTTCTCGGTCGGATTGGCGTTGGCGATCGCCACCCTTCCGATCGTGGTCGTGTGTGCGGTCGTGTCGGCCGTGCGGTTCGGTGCGTGGCCGTTCTTCGTGCAGATGCGCGAAGGCAAGGATGGTGTGCCGTTCCGTTTCGTGAAGATTCGCTCGATGTCGAAATCGGCGCCGAAGTACGCCGACCGTGAGCAACTGCGCGAGGTGGAGATCGGCCGCTGGGGCAACTTCATCCGCAACCGTCACTTCGACGAGTTGCCGCAGTTCTGGCAGGTGGTGTTCGGCTCGATGAGCCTGGTGGGCCCCCGGCCGATGATCCTCAGCATCTGTGAGCGCATGGATGAAGACTTCCGCTTGGTGCGCCAGATGGTGCGCCCCGGTGTGACCGGCTTGTGGCAGGTGTCGGAAGCCGGAACCCGACTGGTGCTGGAGGCCACCCACTACGACGAGCGGTACGTGGAGTGGGCGTCGCCCTCGCTCGATGCGTGGATCATCTGGAAGACCATCGGCCAAGTGTTCGGCGCCCATCAGATGACTGAAGACGAGGTGCTCGACAGGGTGAGCTTGGGCAGTCACTTCGGTCCGGTGCGCAAGCGGCTGGGCGTGGAGTTCCACACGCTGATCGACGAGAACGACCTTGTTGCGGAGCAAGGCTGGGGACAGCGTTCGAGGGGCTAAGGGACTTGGATCTGCCGCGACTTTGGTCGATGGTTGTTCCTTCTCGGTCACGTTGCCTAGCTGGTGAAGGCAAAGTGGAACTCGACGGGAGTCAACCGTCCGCATCGGTGTTGTCGGTGAAGCCAGTTGTAGGCGTGCTCGATGCAGTAGACGATCGCGTAGCGTAGGTTGTCGGGAATCGCCCACCGCTGTCGCTCGTGGCTATTTTGCGCAGCAGCGAGTTGAAAGGTTCCTTTGCTGTCTTGTCGCCGGCTGCAGCGACTCGGCTTAGCGGTCCAGGCACGTCGGTGGCTTTGAGAACGGCCACGGAATCTGGACAACAGACTTGAGACCCCTGTCTCTGTCGACGATGCTCGAGATCAGCGCGATTGTGACGGTCGAAGAGTGAACAGTGGTGGTCGTTCCGGAGGCTAGCCCTGGGCGTCGATCAAAGAGCCGACAGTCCACTTCGAGAACAGTTCATTGCCCCGACAGCAGTAGAGCTTGTTCTCCCCGGTGGGCACTCGGCTATTTCGGTCACCCACACTGCGTTCGGGCGGACGGCCGCGGCGGCAGCAAGGCTGCGGAGCACCAGATCGTCACGCAGCGCCGACTCGGGGTCTTGCCGGAACAGGGTTGACGACATGGAAGCAGAAGCCGACTATTCCGTCTAGACAGGATTGTTTGTCCAGTTCTTCCGCAGGGTGCCGGTCTCCAAGCGGTTTCAAAACCGATACCTGGCTGTGTGCGCCTTGGCAGGCTACGGATGGCCCGTATCGAGTCCGGCTACCCGAAGAAAGTCATCGGCTGCAGCAGCGTTGGAGCAGTAGGAATCGTATGCGCGCCGGGCGTGGGCGCTGACTTCTGACCGCGGTTGCGCGAGCACTTCATTGATTGCGGCGCGCAGCGATGAGACGCTCAAATCGCAC